>CAZQRI010000141.1:0-1553 GCA_964595805.1 uncultured Gammaproteobacteria bacterium | reverse complement strand
GCTCGAGCACTTGGTACTTCGATTGTGACAGGTTTCATTGTGACCTTGCCTTTTATGATTGGTATTTTTGGTTGGATGTATACTCGTTTTGCTCTTTCTCTGGGAGCCCAAACAAGTTTTTCTGGAGTGCTTGGACTTATCTTTACCCTTTTGTCTATCTATGGATTTTTCCATATGATATATTTCTCTATTCGTTTTTGTTTTAGCACCTTGGGAGTTGTGGTGGATGGTTATGGTGTAAAAGAAACTCTCCAAAAAAGTTCAGCTTTGGTAAAAGGACGTTGGTGGGGAGTATTGTGGAGAATGTTGGTTGCGGTACTTGCACTTATCGTTCCTTACTATATCTTTGCAATTCTTGGAGGAATAAAAGGTTTTGTGGGAATATTTTTTAGTCTTGTTACTTTTGCGTATTATATCTTGTGTCTTATCCCACTTGCTATGATACCTTCTCAAGTTATCTATACGAGTGCCAAGGAGTCTTCTCCCGAGAAGACCCCAGCACAGTAAAATTTATTTTGTATGCTTATTTCAGCAAAAGAAATAATCAATAAAACACTTGAGCTCTTTAAAAGAGATATTCGGATCTGGCTCTTTTATATTGGCGTGAATTTTGCTACGGCTCTTTTGGGATCATTTTTGATCTTCAATGCAAAAATATTATTATTTTTTGCAACATTGGGGGTTTCATCTACTGTCATGCTTTTTTTGAACATGATGTTTGTCTTGATTATTACTATTATTAATATTTGGGTTCAGCTTGCACTTATTCGAACCATTCATAAACGACTTTTTAATCAAGAAGTCACGAGTATAAAAAATCAATTTGTAGAAAGTCGACATCTTTTGGCTCGTGCCATTGGTCTGTCTGTCCTGGTCACAATTATTGTTTCTTTGCCCCTTGTTTTGGGTGTTGTTGGTCTTGCCGTAACAGGTTTTGAATCTCTCTTTTTGGGAAATTTCAAAGGTGGAAGTCTTTTGTATCTATTTTTTGGATTGTTACTCGTGTACGGAATATTTCATAGTATTTATTTTTCTTTGAAATATGTATTGAGTTATTATGTTGTTGCTATTGACGAAACAAAAGTAACTCAGGGTTTACATATTGGAAGTAAAATGGTAACAGGAAGAATGCTCGGTATTTTATGGCGTCTCATGGTTCCTTTGATTCTATTTTTGCTTGTGTATATTTTTGGAAATTATATTTTTGTTGCTCTTGCTGCTTGGATTGATAAAAGTTTTGTTACCTCATTTGCTGGATTATTATCTCTTTTTGTAAGTGCTCTTGTCGCACTTTGGACAGTGATTGGAACCGTTATTTTGTTTGAAGATGCCAAGGCAAAACCTCTTGCTGCTCTCGAAGTAAAAAAGGCTTAGTATGTCAAAATATATCCCGGTGATTGGAATGGAAGTACATGTAGAACTGAATACAAAAAGTAAAATGTTTTGTTCTTGTCCGCTTGCTCTTGATGAACTTGAGGCAAATACAAATATTTGTGAAATTTGTCTTGCTCACCCTGGAACCCTACCAGTTCCAAATCGTGCGGCTATTGTTT
>CAZQRI010000140.1:0-1591 GCA_964595805.1 uncultured Gammaproteobacteria bacterium | reverse complement strand
CAAAAAAAAGAACTTTCAGAGGTAAATGTGAAACACATGAGTGTCATGGGCTTGTCGCAGGTTTTGGCAGCTATTTTCCCAGGAACAAGTCGTTCGGGTATTACCATGACAAGTGGTATGTTTGGGGGCCTCAGTAAAAAAACAGCGGCAGAATTTTCTTTTCTTATGAGTATTCCAATTATTGCTTTGGCTGCGGCAAGTGATATTTTGAAAATTATAAAACATGGGACTGATGGTATTGGAGCGCTGCCACTTTTTGCAGGGCTTATGGCGGCTCTGATTGCTGGATTCTTTGCTTTGACATTATTGACCAAAGTAATTGAAAAATGGTCGTTCAAACCTTTTGTCGTGTATAGAATTATTGTTGGAATTTTAATTTTGTGGTTTTTGTAAAATATGTTGCAATTTGATCTTAGTTCATTTGAACAGACATATACGAAATATTTGCTCGATGCGCAAAATATTTTTGAACAGTTAAAAGATACGGGAAAACCACGAACAGATAAACAGGTACTTGAACTTTACAATGATTTGTCTTTTTTTATTTCCGAAGTTGCTGCTGGGACAGAACTCGTCTCTGCTGTACATCCGCAACTTGAACTCCGTGAAAGTGCAGAAAAATTTCAAGCAGAAGTGAATAAACTTGCAACCGAAGTATCTTTGTCTCGGATTGTATTTGAACTTTTTTCTCGCATTGATATATCGCTGTTCGATGGAGAAACTAAGCGATACGTCCAAAAAACTTTGGAAGATTTTCGTCGATCGGGAGTGGACAAAGATGATGCTACACGAGCAAAAATTCAAGTTCTTTCAGAAGAATTGGTTTTGATAGGACAGGAATTTTCCAAAAATATTCGTGATGATGTTCGTTCGATTCAGGTGACTTCGGATAAACTCGCCGGCCTTCCACAAGATTATATTGCGGTGCATCCTGCTGATCCTGTAACAGGGATGGTCACTTTGACAACAAACTATCCCGATATCAATCCTTTTTTGAAATATGCACACGATGATGAATCTCGTCAA
Source organism: uncultured Gammaproteobacteria bacterium (assembly GCA_964595805.1). GTDB lineage: Bacteria > Patescibacteriota > Patescibacteriia > Magasanikbacterales > UBA922 > CAYTKU01. The sequence goes on along the minus strand of CAZQRI010000140.1, from coordinate 565 downwards.
AAATTATACTATGAATTTGTTAATCGCGCTGTCCCCAAGAATCGCGAAATTTTGAAAACCATGTTGCAGAAGCGTTATGAACTGGCTCATTTGCTTGGGTATAATTCTTGGGCAGATTATGTTGCTGAAAATAAAATGACAAAGACGAGTCAAAATATTGAAGCGTTTATTCAAAAACTTGATGACCTCACACAAGATATTGCAAAAAAAGATTATGCCGAGCTTCTTGAAGTAAAAAAACAAATGGATCCACAGGCTAGGCTGGTTGAACAGTGGCAACGTTCTTATCTTGGTGATATTTTGCGAAAACAAAAATTTGATTTTGATTCACAACTTTTGCGTCCTTACTTTGAGTATCATCGTGTCAAAAATGGACTTTTAGAAATTACGAATGCATTGTATGGTATTTCCTATAAAAAAGTTGACGATGCTCATACGTGGCATGAAAGTGTCGAAGTGTATGATGTTTTTGATGGAGACCGAGCGCTTGGACGAATATATTTTGACATGCATCCACGTGAAAATAAATATAACCATGCAGCACAGTTTAGTTTGAAAACTGGTG
>CAZQRI010000139.1:0-1623 GCA_964595805.1 uncultured Gammaproteobacteria bacterium | reverse complement strand
AGCGCAGATTGATCGGAAGGAATATTTTGCAAATCATTTTGAAACTGTTTCATGACTTCTTTGGCAGTAATACGTTCTCGTTCAACGGTATTTCTTTTTTCAAAACTTTTGGTAATAAAATTGAGACGATCAAAATCAGTATCATGAGTAAAGAGTGGGTCAACTTCTTCCAAAAATGCAGCGTTAGCAGTATTGTAAACACTTTGCAAAGTTTCTGAAACATCGGTATAAGCATTTTGCAAATCTGTTACAGCCTCATCACGAGTAAGTTGTAAATTATTTTGTGCATCGACAAGAGCACTTCGTGCTTTTTGTAAATTTGCTTCAGAAATACTCAGTTCTTCACTACGATTTCCACTTTTGAGCTGATCAAGTTTTACTCGTTCACTTTGGAGAGCCGCCTCATACTGAGCAACATCTGCCTGAGCACTGGCAATCGAAGCCCCCGCACGACGAAGACTTGCTCCTGTATCAGAACTACTCAAATTGGCAAGAATAGCATTTTGGGCAACATGATCCCCTACCTTAACATTGACGGTAGTAATTTTTCCAGATTGTTCAAAAGCCAAATCAAGGGCCTGAGCTGGTTTTACTTTTCCAGTAACCGTAACTTGTTGCAGGACATTTTGTGTAGCAACAAGAGTCGTGTCATATTGAGGAGCTTTTTTTCGACTTGACGAAACGACAAGCAAGGCAATAAGAGCCAGCACCACTCCTCCAATAATTTTCGTTTTCTTTTTCATAGAGAGAACACTTAGATTTTAGTATAAAAATTATGAATTTTGTTCTTTATGCGTTTTTACAATTTTTTTGAGAAGATAAATAAATTGACCCAGTTCGTCTTTACTCAAGACCGAAAATATCTTTCCCATATGATCCTCGATCAAACACTGTCCCTTTGCAAGCATTTTCTTCCCTTTGGGAGTTACCTTGAGGAGCACCTTGCGACGGTCTTTTTTATCCTCCACACGAGCCAAGATTCCAGCCGCAACCAATTTGTTGATAATCGAAGTTGCAGAAGGTGGTGTTATAGACAGAAATTTCGCAATTTCATTCATACCAACATCCTTGTTTTCAATAATGTATTCAAGGACATGAACACGCAGACAAGTAAAAGGATCCACAGAAAAAGACTTTTCCCCATGGGGCAAAATCTTTTTAAGGGTTCCGATAAGTCTGGCCAGCTCTTGAATTTGAGTAGGCATAACAAATTTTAATAGTTAGAGAGTCTAATATTTTCTATCATAGAACATTTTGGAACTTTTGTCAATATAGCTTTTTTTGGACTTGGTGAAAGACAAAATTTTGTGTATACTAAAAAAAAGAGACTCATTTTTATTATTATGCGTATTCTCATTGTTGAGGACCAAGATGATCTTCGAAATTTACTTCGATCTCGCTTAGAAGAAGAATGTTTTGTTATCGACACAGCAAGCGATGGTGAACAAGGTTCTTTTATGGCAAGAACCAATGATTATGATTTGATTCTTCTTGATAATCATTTGCCGAAAAAAAATGGCATCGAAGTATGCCGAGATATACGTAATTCCAAAAAAAATATTCCCATCCTTATTCTCTCGGTTCTTGATGACACACTCCAAAAAGTAGAACTGCTCGAAGCGG
>CAZQRI010000138.1:0-1632 GCA_964595805.1 uncultured Gammaproteobacteria bacterium | reverse complement strand
GAACATGCTTCTTGAGTAGACACTATTGATGCTTTCTTTTTAAAATATATTCCCTTGTAGTTCAATTGGTAGAACAAGCGGCTGTTAACCGCTAGGTTCCTGGTTCGAGCCCAGGCGGGGGAGCAAATAAAAAAGCACCTCACACGAGATGAGATGCGGAGCAACCAGAAAATTTCTGGATACCAAAGACAAAGTAAATATATCATGGAGCTAGGTTTTTGTCAATCTCTTTTTTCTCGTGGGTATATCTTATTCCAGTATTGAGGTATAATAGAAATAGCTTTATTCTTAACCTCTCGGCTTATGAAAGGATATAATGCGAACATCGAAAAGTTGACTCTGGAAAATACGAATTTTCGTGAAGTGCTCTATACAACCCCAAAAAGTCAGTTAGTGGTTATGAGCCTCAAGCCAAAAGAAGAAATTGGTGAAGAAGTCCATAACGTGGATCAGTTTCTTCGCTGTGAGTCAGGAAAGGGCAAAGCTGTGCTCGATGGTGTTTCCGAAGACTTGTCAGATGGTATGGTTGTGGTGGTGCCTGCGGGAAGCAAGCATAATGTTATTAATGTCTCCGAAACCGAGGATCTCAAGCTCTATACCTTGTATACTCCGCCACATCACCGGGATGGGACAGTCCATAGCACCAAGGCAGAAGCCGAAGCTGATACAGAAGATCATTTTGACAGTAGCATTTGATTTTCCCTCAATTTGTGCTAGTATAGGCTCTATATGAATGAACTTTCTCTTCTCGCAGCCAAAAATCTTGGAGATATCATCCGGGATGCTATTTGTTTGGAACCAAAAACAGAAGTATATATTTTACTTCTGTCCGAATCTCCTGTCAATATATTTTCAATTCCAGGAAAATGACAGGTAATATATTTTTCGCCCTTTTTTCAAATGTTTGTTCTCAAAATCTGTTTGAATTTGAAGTGTCGCATCAATAGTCTCTTCTTGATATATGTTGGCAAGGGCCTTTTGTATGCGTCCACCCTGACTTTGAACCATATCGAGGGTATATTCAAAAAGCGCCTGATCATCGGTTTTGAGGTGCAACACAGCACCCGGCTTCACGATTTTTTTGTAACGATCCAAAAAGACAGGTGAGGTCAAACGATGTTTTGCTTGTTTTTCGCGTGGAAATGGATCAGGAAAGGTAATCCAAATTTCATCAACAAAATTTTCAGGAATAGATTCGAGAATTCTTTCAATACGACCACGAACAAAGGCAATATTATTTTGTTTTTCTTCTTGAGCTTTTGAAGCACCTACCCAAATACGTTCCCCTTTCACATCCATACCAACAAAAAATTTTTCCGGAAACAAAGCAGCCAGCCCAAGGGTATAATCCCCTTTTCCACATCCAAGTTCAAAAACAACAGGCCGACCAGCAATTTTTTCACGCAATAGTTCAAGAGAAAAATTTCTTTTTTCATCAAAGACAAAATCAAAGTCAGGGAGCTTTGCAAATCGAAGAAGTTTTATACGTTTATGTCCCATATATTTTTTTATTCAACTTTGTGCCATTCTACTCGTAGATAAAAAAATATGCAAGTGCTTAAAATTTTTTGTCATATATGCTATACTTTCCATACATATACCCGTATGAAAAAACTTCTTCTCCAAACATTC
>CAZQRI010000137.1:0-1691 GCA_964595805.1 uncultured Gammaproteobacteria bacterium | reverse complement strand
AAATGATGAACGATCTAGAAGAAAAGAAAATTACGGTGACCGATGAAGAAAAACAAAACGAAAACGACGCTCTTGCAAAAGTAAAAGAGCTCAAAGACAAAGATGATGTCGAAGCGCTCAAAAAAGCAGCTGATGAACTCACAAACGCTGCACAAGCAATTGGTGCCAAAATGTACCAGCAAGAACAAGCAAAAGCCGCTCCTGGAACAGAAGCTCCACCACAAGGTGACCAGACAAAAAAAGAAGATGGCCCTATTGAAGGGGAAGTCGTCGACGAGAATAAATAATGGTATAATGAGGGTCCCGGCGTACTGCGTCGGGACTATCTCATTTATTTTTTATCTTTGTATGTCTGAAAGTAATGCTGCGGAAAAAATTTCTCGAGGAATCATAGAAAATGGAAATTCTTTCGAAAAAACAAAAGTTTTTGGTGTACTTGAATTTGTACCTCCAGAAATGCGTTCTGTCTATGAGACTGATTTTTTTGAAATTTTTGATTTTACAAAAAGTTTGGAAGATTTTGATAGGGATAGATTTGAAAACATGTTAGAAATTTGTATTCATTCTATTGAAAAACATACAAAAGTTGCAACAGGGATGACAAGTTATACTCGACAAGAATCATTTGATGGACATAAAAGTGATTTTCGTGAATTAGGATATGAAATTTATGTGTGGCTCGTTGATATTCTTACGAGTATTCGTGTCGCACTTGCACGAGATGATCAAAATTTTTTGAAGGAAAGTATTGCTGTTGTGCATCAAGAAGTTGAAGGCGTTTTGTCTTTTTTGGAAACGCAAAAAAATGAAACAGAATCTCTCTAAAAATATATGAAAAAATATCTTTTTCCAATGGTCGCCTGTATACTTTTCTTTGGAGGATTGTTTTTGGGGTACAAGATATTTCGTCCTGCTGCAAAGGAAGAAATTACTTCAAATGTTATTTTGACAGCACTTCAAAGTGAAGGATTTCTTGTGAGTCAAAATTATATCATAATGATCTTTTTTTGCAATTTAATAGATTTTCAATCAAAATATTACCATTGATCGCAGTACCGGGAGTGCCTTCAAAGATTTTTTTCTTGGCCAAACGATTGAGGCAAATGCAAATATGAAAGTCAGTTCGGGAATTGATCTCAAAAAAATTACGCAAAAAGATATTACTATTACACCAACAGAAATTCAGGTTGTGCTTCCACCTGTGGAAACACAAAGTACAGAGCTTCTTGGAAATGTGGTACTCAAAAATAGACAAGGTATTTTGAAAAAAATTGTAGATAACGATGATGGCTATAACATTGCTCTTGCAAAATTAAAAACTGAAGCCTTGAAATCTGTTGAAGGAGCAGAGCTTCGAGAAGAAGCAAAAATGAATGCTCAAAAAGAAGTGAAAAAATTTATTGGGTTTATTGATCCTCAAAAAGAAGTAAATTTCAAATAACTATGTCAAAAGACTACTACAAAATACTCGGCGTGGAAAAGGGCGCATCAGACGACGAAATCAAAAAAGCCTTTCGCAAACTCGCGCACAAATACCATCCAGATAAACAAGGTGGCGACGAAGCCAAATTCAAAGAAGTAAACGAAGCCTACCAAGTGGTGGGGGACAAAGACAAACGTGCCAAGTACGATCAATTTGGTTCTGACTTTGAGTCTCAGGGTGGATTTGGCGGTGGTATGGGTTGGGAAGA
>CAZQRI010000136.1:0-1718 GCA_964595805.1 uncultured Gammaproteobacteria bacterium | reverse complement strand
AAGTATGGAGCGCAAATTCACTTCCACAAGATAAAATAGCATCGGTATGTTTCATGCATTCATCAATATCTACATGATTAATCGTACGACGAATTTCTACTTTTGCACCAGGATGACGCTCCCAAAAATAATCATAACGAGCAAGGGTAATACGATTACTTTCATCCGGCTCCGGACCAAGGGCATAAAAAACTTTTTTGGCACTCGGAACTTTTTTGGCAATATCTGCATAATGTCGACCAGAATCCCCTGCACCAATAAAAATATCATAGATATCTTGGACAGCGGCAATCGTTTGTGGTTTTACCGTTCGATCAATCACATCAACTACAAGACCAAGACGATTGAGTACACGTACTATTTCAATAATCTCCCAATGATTGACATGAGATGGATTATTGGCAACCGAACGAAATACCAGAGAATCTGTTTTGTAGTAAAGCAATGCTCGTCCTTTTTTGACTGTACAAAAATCATCCAAATCTCGAACGATCTGTTTTCTCATCACTTTATAATATGCTTTTCGGAAAAATGTTATTGGACTCATACTAGACTTTTTTAAATACGTACTGAATATATGGGAAAATATATTTGGAGAGAGAAAACTTTCGCATCAACAATCGATCCAACTTATTTCGAGCATCAACAGTAAAACCAATGTATTTTAATCCACTATTCTTTTCAACTTCTCGTAACAAAAAATCAGGATCACCTTTGAAAATATTTCCACCTCCGACAACATTTTCTGGGGCATAATAATAGCCATCCGAAAAATTCTTTACATATTTATTTTTCCAAGAAACTTTTGGAGAATATATATAGGCACGTTTATTATGTGAAGAAAAAATCACCAGCCCACCCACTTTTACTTTTTTTTTCATTTCTTGAAGTACATCATTTCTTTCTTCATAAGTCGGAACATAATCAAGTCCATTTTGTGGAAACCAGACGATGTCAAAACTCTCATCTGGAAGAGCACTCAAATTGCGTGCATCTCCCTGACGCAAATCCAGATCCGGAAATTTTTCTTTTGGAAAATTTTGTAGCGCAGCTTTATGAAGAGCCAGTGACAGTTCTACCCCGACAACTGTATTTCCAAATAAAAGAAGATTTGCAGGAACTCGCCCAGCACCACTTCCCAAAACAAGTACTTGTTTATTTTTGATATCAAATCTATCAATCAAAAACTTCTCTGAATCATTGAGAACACGAAGACGTGTGGTATTGGCCACATATTTATCGACAACTTCCTGCGACTCATACAGTTCTTGATTATTCATATTATTTTTTACGAAGAAGTACACGAAGATAGGCTCCATCTGGATGTTCTATCGTAGAATCAATATGTTTATTTTGTCCAGCAAAACGTTCAGTATATGACTGGGAAAAAGTTTTGGTAAATACAATTTCAAGACCAAATTTTTCTGCCAATTTTGCAAATGATTTTGGAGTGTAAAAATAGGTATGAGGAAAATGATAATCTGGTTCTTCTCCAAAAATACGTTCTTTTTCTACAGAATTTGGAATTTCAAAATAGAGATATCCACGGGGATTCAAAAGATTTACAAAATATCCAAAATAATCTGCAATGTCAGGAACATGTTCAAGTGAATGGCTTCCACAAACCATATCGTACTTCCCAGCGATTTTTTTAATATCCAAATAAATATTTCGAATAAATGGTTTTAATTTTTCTTGCCACACAATTCCAGGATCGA
>CAZQRI010000135.1:0-1721 GCA_964595805.1 uncultured Gammaproteobacteria bacterium | reverse complement strand
ATGTAGTCGTAGAGGATATAGCCATGATGGGTTTGTACCAAATTTTGGAGTTCTCTAATATTGTTGACCACGCTGGCGCCAACATAGTATTCTTTGTTGTTTTTTATCGTTTTATTGGTATCTTCCATGCCAAGATAGTTGTAGCGAATCCAGTATCCGGCTTCTCCCAAAAATATTTTGTTGAAATGTGGGTGACTTGAAATAACAATATCTTCTGGTTTTTTTGCAAATTTTATTGCTTGGTAGGCCTCATTGAAATCTGGCTGTGGGGTATAGGCGTAGTAGGGGCGATTGAGAACCTTGGGATCATCTGCTTCAAGAAAATAAAAGTCCTTGTGTGTAGCGACTCCTTGACCGCTGGCAAAAAATATTCCAAAAATAACAAATACAATCCAAAAACGTTTTTGTTTGCTGGTTATTTTGGCAATGCTATCGACTATTCCGACGCTGCCAAGGATAAACAGTGCGGCACTGGTATGAAACAAATAGCGATAGTGTACAATGTCTGTAAAAAACGACAAGCAAAAGAGATAGAGCAAAAATGGAGTGAGGAGCATCCACATTTTCTTTTGTATTTCTTTTTGAACATTGAAGTATCCATACAGTCCAAGCAGCAGAAAGATCCAATAATTTCGGAGGTAAAAATTTAAATAATAGGGGAGAGTATAACGAAGCGAAACATGTTTGAGTGCATGAGAAATAAAGTGAAGTCCGAGAAAAAATTCTGCAATAACTATAACCCCAAGGGCTGTTCCAAGAGCAATGCTAATTTGTTTTTTTGTGGGTTTTTTTTCAAGGGCATACCAAATGAGCATGATAAGTGGTAGAAGGTAGGCAATTTTGTGTGTAAGTATGGCAAGCAGGGTCACACAGATTGTTGCCCCGAAGTAAATATATTTTTGTGTATTTTTGTGTCCTTGCAAAAAAAGATAAAAGAGAAAGAGCGCTCCCCAAAAAAAGAATTCCAGTTCGGTATACCAACGGGCTTGTCGTGACCAAGCAATTTGCCAGTAGGAAAAAGTGGTAAAAAATGCGCTGAGGACAGATAGGGCAGTATTTTTGAAAAAACTTTGTGTAAAAAAATAGATGAGGGGAATAAACAAAAGTCCAAACAATACAGAAAGAACGCGGTAGGCTGCGGGGTCATGGCTTGTCCACTGCACAATCTTGGCTGTTGGGGTACAGTAGAGTGGGCAAAAATATGTTTCGCCAGAGTCGAGTTTGGAAGCAAGATGTTCTGTTCCATTGCGCAGCTGGGAGTCCACGGCATTGACTGTGTAGCCCTCGTCCATCCAGTAGGGGGTTATACTCAGATTGGAAAGTCGAAAAAATACCCCTGCAAAAATAAAGAGAAAAATGGCCAAGTAAAGTTTATTTTTTTGTTTTTTGAGCATAGGAATGTACCTTCTTTGAGGGTATCACAAAAACATATCTCTGGCAAAAAAATAGCTTCTTGACATGAGGGGCCTTGCTATAGTATTATCCAGCAGTCTTATACATATATTTATTATAGTTTTACTTTACTTATGAACAAGTTTCTCAAAACTGGTTTGGTAGCAACGGCTGCTGTTGCGCTCTCTTTGGTCGGATTTGGCCATGCTTTTGGTTATGGTGGTGGCGGTGAAGGTGGTGGACATCGTGGCGGTGGCGGTGGAGCTGCTCCTCGTGCAGATCTTTCACTTCATGTGATTATCAATGATAACGCAGAAAATACAGGATCA
>CAZQRI010000134.1:0-1733 GCA_964595805.1 uncultured Gammaproteobacteria bacterium | reverse complement strand
GTCCATCCTAGACAGACCGGGACTGGGGTTCGAACCCACGCAACTCCACAAATTAGTATAAAGAGTTTCAAAAAATATTTCAACGATTAGGCCGGTTTTTTCAAGACCCGTACAATTCTCCCTGCCACTGTGTAATCTGCAAAATCTTCTTGATGAATAAATATTGGAGAAAAATTTTGATTTGATTCCGAGACCAAACTAATCATATCTGATTTGGCCTGCAAAACAAATTTTTTGATATTCGCAGCACCATCAATAAGCGACAAAACATACTTTCCATGCAAGCTTTTTTTGTCACCCACCTGTCTATCTACCACCACATAATCTCCGTCATCAATTGCTTCTCCTGCGATATTTGCTCGATTCATAGAAGATCCCACCGCACGCACCACAAAAAAACGATGCTCTGGCTTTTGGGGCATTGGTCCAATAAGACGCGCTGAGACGCGTAAAAAGCCCTCTGGCGCGATGTTTTCGGCCAATTCGAGTGCTTCTCCACAATTGGCAGAACCAAGTATGGGAAGCGAAATCAGGCCACTTGTTTTTTTGCGTGCAAAACTCGACAAAGTGAGCTCTCCGCTGGATTTTGAGAGAATCAAAAAACCATGCTTTTGAAGAGCCGTCAAATGGTGCTTGATGCGCTGGGGACTATCAGGATCACCTACCATTTCACCAAGTGAACGAAGTGTCCAATTTTTCAATGTTCCCTTTTTTTCAAGGAGTTTCAAAATCTTTTCTTGAATAACATGCATATATACTCTACTTATCCACAGTATACTATCCACAAAGGCACTTTGTCAACAAGTTATACACATATGTGTTTAAGTACCTTAAACTTGACAGAGCTACAAAAAAATAAAATCTTGCCACTCTTTTTAAATCATAAAAATCCTGTTTTTCCAAGCTTCTTTGTATATATAATAGCGCCGCAAAAACAAATACAAAGGCCATTTCACCAAAAAAATTTTTATATCCCTTTTTCCATGCATCAAATACCGTACAAAAAGAACAATAATAAAAATAGGCAAGAATGCAAGATACAAATAATCTTCTTTATTCACTACTCTCCCTCCAAAAACCGGCGAGCCAAAAACAGCATAATGACTTGGATATCTTTTTTTGAGAATGGGCCAGACCGAAGCATTTTTTGCAGAACGCAAAAGCGATTTCACGGTCCAATTGGCCGCCTGGTGATTCACAATAGCCTTTGGATTTCGTGCAAAGCCAAAACCTGCACTCACCGCACGAATTGCCATCTCTGAATCTTCATTGTTATACGCAAAAAAATAATCATCAAAACCTCCACACTTTTCAAATACACTTTTTCGATACGCGATATTCCCTCCGCCCGGCCACTGCCCATTTTGATTATTTACCAAACGTTCGGGAAAATATCCCCTATACCCTTTATGAATATAAAAAGTTGTCCCTATCACAAAATCTACCCCTTCACGATCAAAACCCATAGTCAATTCTCTCAGCCAATTTTTATCGACTTCACAATCGTCATCGGTAAAGGCGACAATATCTGCATGGGCATAGGCCCAACCCTTATTTTTGGAAATACTTACGCCAGAATTTTTTTCATTGTGAATTACTCGTATCTTTTCATCTTTCAAAGCATCCAAAAATTCCCTCGTGCCATCGCTTGAAGCATCATCGACAATAATTATTTCATAATCCAAAAAATCCAGTGCCAAAAGAGAAGCCAAACATTTTTTCAAAGATGCAAG
>CAZQRI010000133.1:0-1737 GCA_964595805.1 uncultured Gammaproteobacteria bacterium | reverse complement strand
AAACGCTTTTTTGGTAGCACTTTCTGCGGCTCAAGTAAGTGAGTTTGCTTTTATTTTGGCTTTCAAAGGAAAAGAATTGGGCTATGTGGGAATCAATGAATTTCAAATTTTGACAATCGTGGCACTCGTTACCATTACTATTTCGTCTTATTTCATGGAATTTAATGAAACTTTGTACAAAAAAATGCTTCCCTTTTTCAATAGATTTGGAAAGGATAAAATGCAGGAAAAGCAATTTCCAGCGAGTGAAAAAAAACAATATGAAGCCTATATTTTTGGGTATCACCGTATGGGCTGGAAAATTTGTGAGGCTCTTCGTGTTCGGGGTGTGGATTTTGTGGTCATAGATTTCAATCCTCATGCTATAGAAAAACTTCGCCGTCAGGGTATACCTTGTTATTTTGGGGATATTTCGGATATTGAGTTTCTTTCGGAGTTGCCTCTGCATAAGGCCCAAATGATTGTTTCTACCATTCCAAATGCCGAGGACCAGCTTGTTTTGATTCATCATGTTCGAAGTCGTAGTCAAAAAACTCTTATTATAGCGAATTTATCTCACCAAGATTATCTTGATGAACTCTATCGAGCGGGGGCAAATTTTGTGCTGATGCCACACTTTTTGGGGGGAAATTGGATGAGTGATATTTTGCAAAAAAAGTCTTGGACCAAGAGGACCTTTTCTTCGCTTCAAAAGGAGCAAAAAAGCGAAATCGAGATGCGTGTTATTGCAGAAACCTTAAAATAGTGTTATCCTCTACCTTGCTATTGACTTTTTTTTTGCTTTTTCGTATACTATTCGCACATTCATAGTATTATGGGCTCGTAGCTTAGTTGGTAGAGCGCCTCGTTTGCACCGAGGAGGTCAGGAGTTCGAATCTCCTCGAGTCCACTAGGCCTAAATCTTTCGGATTTAGGTTTTTTAAAAGCCAATGCCGTGGTAGCTCAGTGGTAGAGCAGAGGACTGGTTTTCGGTCCACCGAGGAGTAATTCTCGTGTTAAAAACTGGGTGAATTCGGGGAAACCGTAGTTGATGTCAACCGGCAATCCCGAGCCAAGCTCTCATGGGTATAAGTGTGAGAGAAGGTGTAGAGACTAAGAGGTGAGTCCCAACAATAATCCTCTAAATAGCGCCCAGCCCCTTTGTATTTATTTGAAAGGGTGATGATATAGTCCAATCCTTATAGAAATATAAGTGGAAAAGGAAAATCCTTGTGTCGCCAGTTCGATCCTGGCCCGCGGCACGAAAGACTGTTTTAAAAGACAGTCTTTTGTTTTATATTGAATATATGAACCTAAGTGTGTTATAATATATCCAATATATCGTAGGTTCACTATTTTATGTATACTTTAAAGCAAAAAGCAATTCAACTTCGTAAACAAGGAAAGAGTTATTTGCAAATTCACGAAGCTATTCATGTTTCAAAAAGTACACTTTCATTGTGGTTACGTAATATAAAATTAAGTCAAGAACTGACTCAAAAAATTTATAGTAGAGGAAAACAAAAAAGCATTGAAGCTCTTGTAAAAAGAAATAAAGAACAAACAAAAATAGCTCAGGGAAAGGCGCTAAGTATTAGGAACAAATTTGCTAAAGATATCAAAGATATTAGTAAAAGAGAATTATTTTATTTGGGATTGGCCTTGTATCTTGGAGAAGGGTATAAACGTGGGAGCGATGGTGCCTCATGGAAGTGTGTAGATATAGCAAACACCGATCCTGACGTTATTCGTCTTATG
>CAZQRI010000132.1:0-1749 GCA_964595805.1 uncultured Gammaproteobacteria bacterium | reverse complement strand
TATCAGCTTGTAGAGGATAATAGGGGAGAAGATAAAATTCCACATAGTGACCCTCTTTTGTTTGTTGCCCTTCCTTTGCCAAATCAAAATACTTCTGTTTTTCCATATGCAAGAGGTCTTACTGTAACATGGCATACTGGTTTGTATCCAGATGGTTCTATATATGAAGAAAACAAAGCACTTTTAGCAAAAGGAAGAAAATTGGTTCAGGCGACGACTCAATCAATTGCAGATACAACGGTTCTTTTGCCAAGTTGTGAATATGGTGGCTGTGCCTACTAAAAAATTGTTTGTTCTTATTGGTCTCCCATTTTCTGGTAAGACTACTTGGGCGCGAGAGTTTCTCGGGGATTCTGTCACGATTATTTCTCGTGATGAAATTTTGGAAAATATGCAAAAAGACCTGTCTATTCGGATGCGTCTTTTGGTTGAAGCTCAAAAAATATTGGTCCCAGAGTCGCAGATGTTTGAGTCAAAAGAAAAAAATACGTGGAATGATGTAGGGACTCGTGAATATATTCGTCAAGTACAAGAAAAGATTCGTTCGAGTGAAGAGAATGTGGTTATTGTGGATGGAACACATTTGAGTATTACTTCACGAAAATTTGTGGCAATAGATTTTGGAAGAAGGAAAATTGCGGTACAAATATCTACTTCCAAAGATCTTTGTCTTGATCGTTGGCGACAGACTCATACAAGTGGCATCAGGTCGAGTATTACAGAAGAATTGATTCAAAAAATGGATGCACTGCGAGAAGATCCTTCAAAAAGTGAAGGATTTGATGAAATTTTGCTTGTTTAAGAGATTCTTGCCGAGAGCGTCTTTTTGGGGTATAATTCTAAGAGATAATATTTTTAATCTGAAAAATATGGCAGAAATCATTTTGACGGCAGAAAATTTTGATGCTGAAGTTTTGCAATCTACTGTTCCTGTATTTGTAGATTTTTGGGCACCTTGGTGTGGACCTTGTCAACAAATGGGACCAGCGGTTGAAGAACTTGCACACGAATATGATGCAACAAAGGTAAAAATTGGAAAACTCAATGTGGACGACCATGGTGAAATCGCAGGTCGTTATGGTATTATGAGTATTCCAACTTTTATTCTATTCAAAAACGGAGCCCTCGCAGATCAGACTATGGGTGGAATGCAAAAAGAACAGTTGAAAGCCTTTATTGATAAGAATCTTGCGAACTAATTGTATCAAACAAATTCCATACACATACCGAATACAAACAAAATAAAAACAAAGTGAGCTCACAAAAAACAGCCTTCTGCAGAGGTTGTTTTTTTACTTGACTGTTTCTGCGGATAAGGTACACTAAAATTATATCAAATTTTAGTTTTGATTTTTATTTTATGCAAAATCCATTTGAGAATGCACAAACACAACTTGCCAATGCGGCAAAAATAATAAATTTGGATAAAAATATCCACGAAATTCTGCGTGAGCCAAAACGCGTTATGACAGTGTCTCTTCCTGTGAAAATGGATAATGGTGATACAAAGCTCTTTACGGCCTTTAGAAGTCAATTTAATGATGCTTTGGGGCCTTTTAAAGGGGGTATTCGCTACCACCCTGGTGTGAACCTGGACGAGGTCAAAGCCCTTTCTTTGTGGATGACCATGAAGTGTGCGGTGGTGGGTATTCCTCTTGGTGGGGGAAAGGGTGGAATTATTGTGGACCCAAAGACTTTATCTCTTGGCGAACTCGAGCGTCTTTCTCGCGCCTATATTCAAGCTATTTA
>CAZQRI010000131.1:0-1770 GCA_964595805.1 uncultured Gammaproteobacteria bacterium | reverse complement strand
AATGGGTACGTCCTTCTACTGGCAATGATGATATCATGATTATCACAGCTCACGGTCAAGGAATTCGTTTCCGTGAAAAAGATATTCGCGCCATGGGTCGTACGGCTGGAGGAGTCCGCGGTATGAAACTTCGTTCCGATGATATTGTTGTTGGTATGGATGTTATTTCTCCAGAACTTGTCAAAAAGAAAATGTTTGAACTCCTTGTAGTATCAGAACATGGACTTGGAAAGAAAACAGAGATTGATGAATATAAAGTTCAGGGCCGTGGTGGAAGTGGTATTAAAACCATGGAAGTCACTGAAAAAACAGGCCCCATTATTGAAGCCCGTGTGATCAATAATACCGAAGACCAAGACATCATGCTTATTTCAACTAAAGGACAAGTTGTTCGTACACCACTGCGCACGATTCCAACACTTGGACGCGCAACACAAGGAGTACGAATCATGCGTTTCAAAGAAGCAAACGACAAAGTTGCAAGTATTACACTCCTTGAAACAGACAAAGGCGAAGAATAAAATCTAGAATAAAAAAATCTCCGTGAAAACGGAGATTTTTGTTTGAAATTTTTTAGGCAACTTTTGCTTGATCCAAAATTTCTTCAGATTGCGTTCCAGATTCTTTCAACTCTGATATAAAATTTTTTACTTCGTCAAAGGCTATTAATAAGTCATTATACCCTTTTGGTTGTTTTGCTTTTTGTTCTTGTTTTTGATTATATATACCACTCGACAAAACTTCAAATGATTTAATCATATCAGATCTCATTGCCTTATCTATTTTTTTGAAGTCAATCATTTTACGTACCGCATCGATTGCTCGTCTTGCTTCTGGTAAAATTTTGTCTCCCTGAGTAAGTGCAGAGTATTGACCAAACATTTCTACACCCAATTTTGTAGCTTCAGTAAGGGTATTATTTATTTCAGTTCTAAGCCGAAACTCTGCCGCTCGATCAATCAGATTATCTTTTGGTTTTTCTGTACTTTCACTCGGCTGTTCTGCTGATACTTCCGCCGCAACTTCTACCCTTGACTCAGGTGTCGCCTCAACTGGTATCGACGATTCCGAAGATCCTTCAAGGATTGCAGCAGTAGATTCTGTTTTTTTGGCACGGAGTAAATGAATCAATTTTTCAAGATTATCAAGCTTTGCAGAGTTATCTACAGTATCTCTTTTCTCATACTCATCGTCAAACATTTGATATACATCCTTGAGTAATTTTTGCGCAGATTCCTTGGTCACCCCTTGAAGAGCCACCTTTTCGTCCCAACCACCAGCAACATTTTGGAGAAGTTCGTCGGCAGTTACTTCGGTTTGTATAGCCTCTGGCTGAGACTCAACCGGTTGAGGATTTTCTGGAACTGATGGATGCCAATTTCTATATACGTCTTCTGTTCCTCCTACTTCTAGACTCGACATAAAAATAAAATTATTTTTTCAAAGCAAGTTTCAAAATTTGCTCCGGACTTTTTCCTTCAATATCAATTTTTGATACCAGATTTTTTGCTTCCTCTCGACTATATCCCAAAGCCATAAGGCCTTCCAAAGCATCTGTCAGTATATCACTTTCTCCTGTATTTGTAGAGTGGACATCATTTGCACTGGCAACTAATTTATTTTTGAGTTCGACAACCAATCGTTCTGCGGTTTTCTTCCCCATACCCTGTACTCCTGTTAAATATTTGACATCACTTCGGGCAATAGCAGATTGAATCTCTTCCATATGACCAAGAGACAGTATATTCATGGCACTTTTTGGTCCAACAC
>CAZQRI010000130.1:0-1961 GCA_964595805.1 uncultured Gammaproteobacteria bacterium | reverse complement strand
TAAACGAAAGTCAGTGCTTGTAAACCGCCACTGACAGCAAGCGGCAAAACGTTATGCGTAATGTGGCTACCTTTCGTTTTCATTTGACAGTTCTGTGGAAGAAAAATTTAAAATAGCCCCACCCGCTTCGGTTTTTTCAAAACCGTTTGGATTTTCTGCATAGTGTTTTAAATATGGTTGTTCCCTTAATTTACATTCTTTTTTGTATCTCTGATTTAACCAATAAATATATCTAAATTGTCTAAGTTCTATTTTTTGTGCCTCATTTTTTCTTGCTCTTAAAATTCGTGCCTGTTTGCTTTGGTCAGAACCATTAGTCATAATAACATTATGAAAATACTGTCCATCTAACTCCCAAAATATATTGGTATGTTCTCCGTAATATTGAAAATTTGCCGCCTGATATACAATGCCATACCCTCCACACCTTTCATCAGCAAAACTCATTAAAAACCGCAATTTCGGATATTTTGAACGAATGTATCTAACTGCATAACTAATCGCCATACTTTCAGAATTTCTTGGTAATTTATCATCTAGCCACATTCTATTCAGTTCGCAAAATTCATCAGATTTTGTTCCCTCCACTATTCCACCACCAGATGCAGGGTTCATAGCATATCCAATTTGCAAAACACCCAACATTTGAGTTTTTAAATAAACACCCAAATGTATATATGTATGGTTAGTTATCTTACCTGAATAATGATTTTTAATAATTATTTCATTTGCTCTGTTTCTGTCTATTTCCTTCACACTAAACTCATCAGAACCAAATCCGATAATTTCTCTTGCCCCAAACATTGATTGTTGGTCGCTGTATATTAAATCTTTTTTTGCCATCGCTGCTATTTTAAATTTTTTTTGTATTCCAAATCAAGTTTTGTGCTAATTAACCGCCACACATACGCATAACACGGGTTTTGCGTCAGGCGGGGTGAAGTTCCCTGAATGACCATTTGTGCTATGTTGAAGTTCTGTTCCCATATTTTACTTTTGTGATAAAAATCCCGCCCGAACGCAAAGCCCTTGAACGTTATATGAAATGCCTTGCTGACCGTTTCCAATTGAAGTTCCGTGAAGGAAAAACAAAAAGAAAAAGCCACCGCACTTTTAAAACAATACGGTTTGAGCCTGTTCATTTTCAATTCTTTTTTTTGCAATGTTGAAGTATTTGTCATCAATCTCAAATCCGATAAAATTTCTGTTCATATTTACCGCAGCAATTCCAGTAGTGCCGCTTCCCATAAAGCAGTCCAGTATTGTATCGCCTTCTTTTGTGTAATCCTCAATGATTTTTTTCATTAGCCTTATAGGTTTTTCGGTTGGGTGGTATCTTTTCCCACCATTGTCATTCACAAAGCCACCGTGCATTACTCTATACATTTTGTCATATCCACTTTTTCTACTTGTCCAAGCAAGTTCAAAAGGGCTTCCAAGTGCTTTGTCTGCACTTTCATTTGTCCGCTTATCCCAGCATATCCATCTACCTCTATGTGGCAAGTATTGTGGGAAACAGTTTGCTCCAAAAACAATTTGCTCCATTTTCAATTCAAATAAGAAACTCAAATCCATCCCTTCATCTCCTTGTATATCGCCATAGTCATTAAATGTCGGCAAATTGTTTTTCACAGCATTATATCCAATCCCGTATGGTGGGTCAGTAAGTAATAGTTTTACATTGCTTACATCAACCTTTGATAGTAGTTCTCTACAATCACCTTTATATAATTCAAAATTTCCTTTTCCCACGCTTTTTTTCTTTTTGTTTTTCTGTTTATCGTTTCAATTCAAGTTTTGTGCTAAATAAGTCGGCACTTCATATAACACGGGTTTGGCAAAAGTGGGCAGAAACATTGTGCTAAAATCGAGAATCCTATAAGCCGCCCGAACGCAAAGCCGCAATACGTTATGCTCCATTTTGCTTTGCCTACGCACCTTAAAAACTAATATTATCTGGC
>CAZQRI010000129.1:0-1985 GCA_964595805.1 uncultured Gammaproteobacteria bacterium | reverse complement strand
CTGTCGTCTGAAAAAGAGCCGTCTGTACAAAATGTGAAATAAACCACAGCAAAACAACGACAAAGACACTCAAGGTACCAAAAATAAATATTCGATTGGACTTCATAGAAAAAAATTAAAAATTAATTTTTTACAAAAATATTTTCGGGTACTACTTCAATCCAAATCTTCCCAGGCGCAAAGGCTATTTTTTGTCCATTCACATCCAAAAATTTTGTTCGAGCCGTCCGTGAATCTTTCACCCAGCTTCCTTCAATTTTATTTCCCATCACATACACTTCTGCCTTACCCGAACCAATTGTCCCAAGGGCACGTCGTCCTACATCATCCAAAATTTTATCTGTTACATGCTGCACCACGACCGTATTTGCGCGCACAGGATTTCCCTCGCTATCGAGATGCGCCACTGGTCCATGAAAGCGATCATACTTTCGTATATCTGCGTTATATTTCCACACGACATTATATGATGGCAGCAAAAACGGAATCTCGAGATGGTCAACACAATTTTGCGCACAAGTTGTTGTTGCATCAGAAAAATTCCACCTTTCAAAATTTATATCTGCATTTTTATCTGCAAATTTTTCATACACACGAGCCCACAAGTCGCTCGAAGTAAATGCATTATGTGGAGCAAATTTATTTTCATCTCTCCAAAAATACAATCCCCGATAAAACTCATTTACATCAAATATTTTATATGCCGCCAATCTTTCAAGCGCATCAGGAGATCCCCCAACATGCATATACATAGCGCCAGGATACTCAGAAATCCAGTCGAGATAATACGGACGCGCACTTCGTATTGGTCCAGCCTTTTTCACTTCACTATTTTTTTCAAATATCGCCAAAAATCTCGTAATATTCCCCTCTGCAGGAGCCTCATACACCACGCTCGCTTCGGCAATCCCGGCTTGCGGCCGTGCATCCACAAAATCTTCAATCATCACCCCCACAAGAGGTACAGATACCGCACCTTCACTCGCGACACATTCCCCTGTCAGCAAACTTTTATAGGGACATCCTGCTACTTGCACAGTCGACGTCGGACTTTCAATCACTCTCCCTACAGCATCTTGCACTGTATTTTTTCGAGCATGCAAAAAATATACGAGCAAAACAATGGTAATCAAAAATACAATTCCAGCAAAAATATAATACAACTTCTCATTATCCTTCCAAAACTTTTTTAACATAGATGTAGATATAAAGATAAATTATTTTTATGGAGCTGAGCTATTTTTTTACTTGTATTGACCGCAGTCACGGACAAGTAAAAAAATACGAAGCGAATAAAATTAATTTATCGTCTCCTTGATTATACCATACAGCATCCATTCTTCCGCCTTAAACACCTCAATCTCTACAACCTTCCCTACATAGGACTCATCCCCCTTGAAGCGGGCCCGTTTCATCTCACGCGTATTCCCATTGCACCAACCATTGGCACATTCCTCGACCAACACAGATACCCGGCGCCCGAGATACTCCTGATTTTTACGCAGCACAATCTCCTCTTGGAGCTTCTGCAAAACCCACCAACGACGTTTTTTTTCTTCACGCGTTACATCATCCTTGAAGGCCTTCACTGCCAGCGTTCCACTACGTGTCGAATACTGCGCCGAATATGAGATATCAAAATCACACTGTTTATACAGATCCACTGTTTCTTCAAATTGCTCGGGCGTTTCACCGCAAAAGCCAACAATAATATCCGTCCCAAGGGCAATATCTGGCTTTTTCGCCCGAATACGCTTTACAAGATCAATAAAAAAATCACGTTTGTGCCGACGATTCATGCGGCGAAGCACTTCGTCACTCCCCGACTGTACAGGAAGATGCAAAAAATTCACTTGTTTTGGCAAAGT
Organism: uncultured Gammaproteobacteria bacterium; assembly: GCA_964595805.1. Lineage (GTDB taxonomy): Bacteria > Patescibacteriota > Patescibacteriia > Magasanikbacterales > UBA922 > CAYTKU01. The sequence goes on along the minus strand of CAZQRI010000129.1, from coordinate 117 downwards.
CAGCGCATCAATGACTTCGTCTGTCATAAAAATCGGATGCGGCGCCGTATAGTGAATACGCTGTAGCCCCTCAATCTGATTCAATTCCCAAAGAAGTTTTGCAAAATCACTCTGTTT
>CAZQRI010000128.1:0-1988 GCA_964595805.1 uncultured Gammaproteobacteria bacterium | reverse complement strand
AAAGAAACCCTCATCTTCAAAAATACATCCTCCTTCCACTCGTACTTTCCGCCCTCGTGACCAGTATACTCTGCATCTACCAACATTTCACTGGCTGGCTTGTCCCTCACGCATTTTGGGCCAACCGCAATACCTACCGCGTGACAGGCTGGTATGGATTCCCCAATGCTGTTGGACTTTTTCTAGCACCGATTATTCCCCTTGCGATGTACCTGATTCACGAACAGTGGACGAAAAATAAAAAAATCGCGTGGCTGGCAATAACAACTATTTTCACAAGTCTCCTGGCTATTCTTTTTGCCAAAGGCTCTGGACCACTGATCGGAGTCGCAGGAGGAGTTGGAGTACTCTTGCTCTGCTACAAAAAAACACGCCTGCCAGCAATTATACTCGCGACACTTGGTATCGTCGGAATTATTTTTCTTCCAGCAAGCAATCCAATCAAACAAGAAATTTTTGCAAGCAACTATTCTGGACAACTTCGTCGCGATATCTGGAGTGAAACCTTTGCATTACTCAAAGATCGTCCCATCACTGGCGTAGGAATTGCCTCCTACGAAGAACGGATTGTCCCCTACCGAGGCGACCACTGGATCGAAGTATTTCACCACCCACACAATATTTTTCTCACCATATGGGTGAACACAGGACTACTCGGTCTTGTTGGATTTATCATGGTCCTTGTATGGTTTTTTAGCAACGCAATAAAAAACAACTTGCAAACAAAATTTGTACTTGCGAGTATGTGTGTGATTCTCACTATGGGCCTTGTGGATTCACCCTACATCAAAAACGATTTGGCGATTCTCTTTTGGCTCCTACCGGCACTCATTGTGGCACAAACAGCATCCGAAAAAAAATAGCCTTCTTGCTATTTTTTATTTGACAATTCCTCAGAGCGCAATCGTATATATTCTCCACTTTCAAAACCTTCACACGAGGCTTCTTCACCATAGAGCATAAACTGTTTGAACAAATCTTCTGCCGACATCCCCACTGAGAATAGTTCTTCGAGTGAGCGATCAATTATTTCTTTACATTTTGCTTCGGCCTCTTCGCGACTTGCAAACTCACCACGAGTATACTCCCCCTCTTCTTCCATATAGTGTGCATGATCTCTAACATGCACAACAAATTGATGATCTGACATAAAAATATTATTTTAATAATTGAATAGCGGAAACAATCCCCTTTGATATCTCCAAAATATTTTCTTTTTTGAGAACCCAGGGTATTGGATGATAATAAAAAATACCATCCTGCGTAAGGAGTCCACCAGGAATAACACTTTCTACTTGTGTTTGCAAATGTTTTCTTTCGTCATCCGAAGCAAAAATATACGGTTTTTCAAAAAGAGAAAAAATTACATAGGAGTAAGGCAATTGTGAAGGTATTTTTTGTAAATATTGTGTAAAATATACTCTTTGACCAGAAATATCTCCAAATGATAAAAATTCAAAGCCCCAAAAATACCGTAGATATTTTGAAACTTCCAAATGTTCTGCCGGAATATTTTTTTGACTAAAAAATAAAAATCCCATTTCTCGCGTCAGCATCTCGGCTTTTTTAAATTTAAATTTTGTCAAAAAAAGAAACAAACTAAAAATGCCTCCAACAAAAAGAAAAAGAATCAACAATAAGTGCCAAGTTTGAATCACCATAACAATATCAATTAAAAATATACCTTATTTTACTTCTTCAAATTTTTTCCAAAATGCAAACTCTTTTTCTTTTAAAAAGACATCCAAAAATATTTTTAAAGCAATTACAACAAAAGAAATCTGAGGAAATATTTTTGCAATAAACAAAAGTGGAATAGCTCCCAAAATAAGAGTAACGTGCATCACAAAAATACGACGATAGGGTCCCACAAAAAATTTGATAAGTGGTATTTTTTCATATTGTTTTTCTCCAATATATTCCTCCACATATGATTTTCCATGTCTCAGAAAAAATGGCAAAACAGTCATAAGAATCAACCAAGTAAA
>CAZQRI010000127.1:0-2070 GCA_964595805.1 uncultured Gammaproteobacteria bacterium | reverse complement strand
AATTTGAAATACTCGTCTTACTATATTCACCCATTTCTACAATTTCAGTTTTATGTTCAGTACACCAGGTCAATTTTTCCCAAAGAGAATTGGTATCTCCAGCAGAAAATGTCATACCGTTTTCACCTTCATGAATGAGCTCGGCAATTCCTTCAATATTACTTGCCAAAACTGGCACTCCAAAAGATAAACTTTCAAAAATAACCGTCGGAGAATTTTCATAGCAAAGCGAAGGTACCACTGTAATATCAGAAGCAGCAAACAATTCTGGAAGTTTTGCACGTTCTACTTTTCCATGAAAAATAATCCGTTTTTCCTGCTTGGCAAAGTCTTGAAGTGAAGACAAACTCGAGCCAGAACCCACAACATGCAATTCACAATTTTGATTCGTCTGTAAAAATTGCAAAAAAGTTTCGATCAAAAATTTCACTCCTTTATGTTCTTCTATTTGTCCAACATACAAAAAACTAAATGTTTTATGTGCTGTATTTTTTTCAAGACTTTGCAAAAGCGTAATGGGATTGCGCATAACAATGCGACGTGATTGTACAAAAAATCCTCGCGCTTCATAAAACTGCAACAAAAATTGTGATGGAGAAATAACCACCGATGGTGAAGCAAACAATGTCTTCATAACCCAGGTATACAATTGTGTTGGGAATCCAGTATAACGAAAACTTTGTTCGTATTGTTTCAAAATAATACCACTCGGCTCAACCAACTGTACATCGTGCACTGTATGAATATGTCGCAACGCAAGTTTTTGAATAAGTCTTGGGATAAGAAATCCAAGCCCCATCAAGTTATGGGTATGCACCAAATCTGGTTTTTCCGTCTCTAAAATATGTCGGATTGTATTTTTCGAAGCAACATGAAAGATATCAATAATATGCCAAAAAAATCGAGCCACAAAACCATGATGATGCGCATCTGTATAAAAAAATAAATTCCCTGGATGTATTCGGTAAATAGTAATAGTGTCACGGACTTCTTTTTCTTCTTTTCCTGGAGTAAGAGTAATCACAATAATTGTGTGCCCCAAAGCAGCAAGTTCTTCACTCATCTTATGGACTACCTGCTCCGCACCTCCCCGGGCATAGGGTGGATAGAGATTTGAGATAATACAAATTTTCATAAAAGCTATATATTTGCCTAGTATAAAGCCAAATTTCCTTCTTGGCAAATAATCAAAAAAATCATACACACTCTACCCACAGAGTATGCACCGCTGCTTGCTTGTAAAAGCCTGGCTCTTGGGCTATTATATGCCTTACCAAGACCCAAACTCTTATGCCTGATATTGAACGCATTCCACCCCAAAACCTTGAAGCCGAGATGTCACTCCTCGGTTCTATTTTGATTGATAAAGATGCCATGCTCAAAGTCGCAGATGTGGTCAGTGATGAAGAATTTTATAAAAATGCCAATCGAGATATTTTTCTCGCCATGGTAGAACTCTACCAAAAAAACGAACCTATCGACGTCCTTACCCTTTCCAATCGTCTCGAAGAAAAAGGAATCTTGGAAAGAGTTGGTGGACGCAGCTATATCGTGAATCTTTCAAACATTGTCCCAACATCGGCACACGTGGTTCACTACGCAACGATTGTGCACCGCAAAGGAACCCTGCGTAAACTCCTCAATGCCGGAAGTTCTATTGCCGAACTTGGCTACCACGAAGAAACCGAAGACATCGAAAGACTTCTGGACGAAGCCCAGCAGCAACTGTATAAAGTTACACAAAAACACCTTCGAAATAATTTTACTCCAATTCAATCAGTCCTCAGTGAGGCATTCGAACGTATTGACGAACTCCATCGTGAAAAAGGAAAACTTCGTGGAGTTCCCTGCGGATTCAAAGACCTTGATACCCTTCTTGCTGGTTTCCAAAAATCTGACCTTATTATCCTGGCTGCCCGCCCATCTGTCGGAAAAACCTCTATTGCTCTTGATTTTGCACGCTATGCAGCAATCAAAGCACGAGTCCCTGTTGGTATTTTTTCACTCGAAATGAGTAAAGAGCAGCTCGTCGACCGTCTGCTCTGTGCCGAGGCTGGAGTAGACCTCTGG
>CAZQRI010000126.1:0-2146 GCA_964595805.1 uncultured Gammaproteobacteria bacterium | reverse complement strand
TGAACGGAGAACTCACCCCCGAAGAATACAGCGAATGGTCAGAACTGGCTACAAATAACTCAAAAGCCTATGATACCCTTCGGAATATTGACTTTATCACACAAATACGAGAATCAGACAAGGCAGCCGAGGCAAATGCAGCACATTTGGATACTCTTTTGAATGATCCAGATTTTGGAAACGACTTACAAACAATACTTCAATGCACAGAGGCTGAAACTGACCAATTTTTACGCCTCAACCCGGATGTCATGAAAAGTAAAGAACAATATTTAAAACAAACTGGAAAATTTGAAAAAATGATGGCAGCAATTAAACGATTCAAGATAACAACTCTCTCTAGTGGTGAAACTGTGCCATATTGGAATACCGAACCCAACGATAATAATGATAGCCGATCGCAGGCAGAAAAAGAAAAAGATCCAAAATATAGAGAAAAACAAATCGAACTCCGACATAAAACAAGAATCCTTTCAGAGATTTTGAAACTCTATGGTAATGGTATCTATGACCCAGAAACCTATAGTGTTCCAAGAGATAGTTTTGGAAGTGGAAGAGCCAAAAAAGATGTTTCTATTTCAGCTCCAGTAGCAAAAGAGACTTTTTACCAAGGAAGAAATATAAAACTGGAGCTCCAAAATGCTGAACACCAAGTGATGAGGGCTATTCAAGGAATAGAATCTTCTCAAGAAGGACTCGGTTAATAAAAAATATGTACTCACAAATTGACTCCAATAAACGCAAAACAACAATCTTGATTGCAATTTTTATATCCTTTGTTGTAGGTATTGGATATTATTTCAATGCCTATCTTGGCTATGGATATGGCGCTGTTGTCGCAGCAGTGATTATTTCAATGGTCATGTCAATCTCAAGTTATTATTTTTCTGATAAAATTGCCCTGGCCTCAACCGGAGCAAAACAAATCAGCCAAGAACAAAGTCCCTACGTCTATCGCATGGTTGAAAATCTCTCTATCACACAAGGTTTACCCATTCCAAAAATTTATATTATTCACTCCCCTGCGCTCAATGCCTTTGCAACGGGTCGCAATCCAGAGCATGCGTCTATTGCCCTCACCACAGGAATTATTGACGCACTTGAAAACGAAGAACTTGAAGGGGTAATTGCCCACGAACTCTCCCATGTCAAAAATTATGACATTTTGGTCATGACTATTGTGGTGGTACTCGTTGGAACCATAGGACTTCTCTCAGATATGTTTTTCCGAGTCCGTATTTTTGGTGGACGCGATAGTGAAAACAAAGGCAATGGTGTTTTAGCGATTATTGGTATTGTGGCTCTGATTATATCCCCTATTGTTGCCGAACTTATAAAACTCGCAATTTCACGAAAACGCGAATACCTTGCCGATGCATCAGGGGCCCTGCTCACTCGCTACCCCGAAGGACTGGCGCGAGCACTCGAAAAAATTTCAAATTCAAAAGTTCCTTTTGACAGAGCAAGTTCTGCAACCGCACACTTGTTTATTAGTAACCCCTTCAAAGCAGGTGGTATCAAAAGTTTATTCTCCACTCACCCACCAATTGAAGATCGCATCAAAAAACTTCGCGAAATGACTTCCTAACATATGCCAGAAAAATCTCAAACAAAAACAGTTCTCATCACCGGTGCCTCGTCAGGCATCGGTTTGTCTTTGGCAAAAATTTTTACGCGAGAGGAATATTCATTGATCCTGGTATCACGCGATGAAAATAAACTTCAAACAGTGAAACACGAACTTGAACAGCACACAGATCAAAAAATATATATCCTAGCAAAAGATTTGAGTCTTCCTAGTGCAGCACGAGAAGTTTTTGATGAAGTACAAAAACTTGGTATCCCAATCAAGGTTCTTGTCAACAATGCAGGCTGGGGTGATTATGGTGCATTTGCCCAGAGTAATCTCGACAAGCAGCTCAACATGATTGATCTCAATGTTCGAGCCCTCACCGAACTCACGCATCTGTTTTTACCCATGTTACAAACCCAAGCACATGGATATGTCCTCAATATTTCTTCTATTCTTGGATTTGTTCCAGGACCATTTATGTCTGTATATGCTGCCACCAAAGCCTATGTCCTGTCACTTGGCGAAGCGCTTCGCGAAGAACGGCGCCATCAACTCGCCGTGGGCCCAGCACTA
>CAZQRI010000125.1:0-2149 GCA_964595805.1 uncultured Gammaproteobacteria bacterium | reverse complement strand
TTGGTTAGAGCATCTCGTTTACACCGAGAGGGTCAGGGGTTCGAATCCCTTGGCGCGCACAAAAAAAATCTGCTGTATTCGGCAGATTTTTTTGTTTATGCTATACTTGCTGTATCTCTCTATGCCTCCTCAAAAAACAAACTTTGTATCATATATTCAGGGGATAACTCTCATTCTTTCTGGTACTCTTGGTGCTGGAATTTTGGGTATTCCCTTTGTTGTTTCAAGGGTAGGGCTTGGATTGGGGCTTTTGGGTATTGTCCTTGTTGGGTTTTTGATTTTGGGTTTGAATATTCTTGTCTCAAAAATTGCTTCTTCAAATACACATTCTTTGCAGTTGGTCGGGCTGGCGCGTAAATACCTGGGGCCTATTGGAGAGGCTATGATGCTGCTCATTATGTACAGCATGCTTTTTGGTGTTCTTCTTATTTATCTTATTGGTGAAGGGGATACACTTGCTGTCCTTTTTGGTGGATCTTCATTGTATTGGGCTTTGTCTTTTTTTCTTGTAGCAAGTACTTTTGTTTGTATTGGAATGCGTCTTGTAAAAGTCATTCAAATTATTTTGCTCGTGGCAGTGTTATTTGTATTGGCTATAATTTTTGGAATGGTGCTGCCACATGTCCAATTTCAAACAGTGTTACTTTTTGCTTTTGATCCAAAAAATATTGTGGCATTGTACAGTGTGCTTATTTTTTCTTTTCATGCGACGACGGTTATTCCAGAAGCACACAGTGTGCTTTCAAAAAAAACAAAGATTTTCAAAAGATCAGTTATCATTTCAAGTCTCTTTTGTATTATTCTTTATGCTTTGTTTTCTCTTCTTATCGTTGGTACTACAGGGACAGACACAAGTGCTATCGCGACGATTGCTTTGGGGGAAAGTCTTGGATCTTTTATAAAAATTTTGGGGAATATTTTTGCTGTCCTTGCTATGGCAACAGGATTCCTTATGGCGGCATCTTCACTTCGTGATTCCTTGAAATGGGATTTTAAATTTTCACATATTTCTGCGGTACTCCTTGTTTGTATTGTGCCTTTGATTTTGTATCTATTTGGAATTCGTCAGTTTATTGTGGTGATGGATGTGGTTGGTGGGATTTTTGTGAGTTTGGAGATGCTGATGCTGCTGCTTATTTATTGGCGTATGAAACATATGAAAAAATAAAAAAACCCGATTGAGTCGGGTTTTGTTTTTATTCTTCGAATTTTTGAAGTTCTGCGTCGATTTCTCTTCTAATATTTTCAATATCTGCATCTTCTCGTGTTTTTTCTGTGAGAATAAATTCGCAGTTTGTTTTTGGAATAGCTATTCGGTTATTGATCCAACCTTGAAAAAAATCATTCGTATCTCTTTTTTTGAGGATAAAATTTCCAATTTCTTTGAGTAGATCTCTTATCTTTTTGTGTAAAAGAGAAAAATCTTGTTCTTGGAGTATTTCGTTCATTGTTTTGAGAATATTTCTTGATTCTTCCCAAGCTTCCATATCGGGGGATCTCAGGCTTTCAACGGGTATACCTTGAATGGTTTGATCTTCGCCTTCGAGTTTTGTTTGAAGTCTTTTTATTTTTTCTTTAAAAGCTTCAAGTTGGAGAGCCTTTTCTTGTTCAATATTGTCCATAAAGTATTAGGTTAAAGTATATCCATATTATACGCCTTTTTTTTCCTTTGACAAGGCATTGATTAATACCTTAAATCTGCTAAAATAAGGACAGGGTTTTTTAGTTTTGAAGTTTCTGTATGGGTATTTTTCAATCTCTTGTACTTGGTTTTATTCAGGGACTGACCGAATTTTTGCCAGTTTCTTCTTCGGGGCATCTTATTTTTATCCCAAAGTTTCTCGGTTGGGCCGATCAGGGATTTACCTTTGATATTTTTATCAACATTGGAACCCTTATTGCCGTAATGGTATTTTTTCGAAAAAAATTGTGGTCTATTGCCAAAAGTTTGATTCAGTACAAGAGCAAAGCGCTTGAAGACAAACAAAATCGAAGGCTTTTGGGTTTGATGGCGCTTTCAACACTTCCTGCTATTGTTGCGGGGCTCACTTTGAGTGACTGGATTGAGACTTCTTCACGTTCGGCTTTTTTGGTGGGAGTGGATATGATTTTCTGGGGGCTTATTTTGGGTCTTGCCGAGTGGTATTCA
>CAZQRI010000124.1:0-2157 GCA_964595805.1 uncultured Gammaproteobacteria bacterium | reverse complement strand
GTTATCAGCAGTCCAATTGGTGAGTCAATCTACGAACGTTTTGGCTTTGAAAAGATTCGACCTGTTGAAAAAGAGCGTGCTGGACAGAAATATGTGGATACATTGATGGAAAAATATTTTTGAGAGCTAATTTATTTTGGTGGATATCCAGAAAATAGGTATATATGTAATAGATTTTATTAACGTTATGAAAAAAGTTGGTATTATCGGAGGAGTTGGCCCTGAAACCACATCAAAATTTTACCTCGATGTTATTTTTTCATGTCAAAGAGAATATAATGTAGCAAGGCCCGGCATTATTATTACGAGTGTCCCGATGTTGTATGAAATAGAGAAAAATTTTATTACACAAAATAAAGATTCAGAAAAATATATTCCTTTTTTGCTAGAAGAGGCAAAAAGATTGGAAAGGGCGGGGGCTGATTTTATTGTCATGCCTTGCAATTCTCTTCATATTTTTATTCAAAATATACGAGATGCTGTCAAGGTGTCAGTACTTAGTATTGTTGAAGAAACAGTAAAATTTTTGAAGAAGAAAGATTTTCGTAACGTTGGTATTATTTCTACATCTGCTACGCTCGAGAACAAATTGTATGAAAATGCTTTCAAAGAAAAGGGTATCGGATATGTCACTCCAGATGATATTCAACAAGCAAAAATTGGAAAACTTATTTTCAATCTTGTGAGAGGACAACAAAGTAACGAAAATAGAGAAGAACTTATTCAAATTATTGCTGGTTTTGAAAAAAAAGCTGTTGATTGTGTCGTTCTCGCCTGTACAGATTTACAACTTTTGACTCCAAAATATGAAAATCTGCAAATATTTGATACTATGAAAATATTGTCGGATGCAACCGTAGAAAATATATTGGAATAAAGATTGGTAAAAATAATTTTTTAGAAAAGATATATGGAAACACGAAAATGTCCAGAGCATATGGGTACTGGAATAACACCAACAGATACAGAGTGCCATAGTCATGAAAGTGATACACAACAAAGATTTCATAATATTCACTGCAAGGCACTTGGCTGTCCTCATGCTTTATCTGGGAAAGAAAAACATGAAGATGTCCCAATAATTGAGCCAAGAAACGCTGTAGAACGTGCGCTAAAAATGTTGGATTTGGATAAAAAAAAGAAAACATAATTTTTTAGAATTTATATGATTACAGACGAACGATTCAAACCATACGTTGCAGTATGGCTGGTTGCCAAAAAAGACGAGCAAATTTTACTTTCACGTAGGTGCAATACTGGGTGGATGGATGGGCACTATACACTTGTTTCGGGCCATCTCGAAGAGGGGGAAGGGATTATTGAAGCAATGATTCGAGAGGCAAAAGAAGAAGCGGGATTATCACTTTCCCGAGAACAGTTATCTGTTGTTCATGTTACACATAGAAAATGTCCAGATAGAGAGTATCTTGATTTTTTTCTTGAGGTAAAAAATTTGGAAGAAGAACCAAAAAATATGGAACCAGATAAGTGTGACAATTTACAATGGTTTCCTCTGAATGAACTTCCGGATAATGTGTTATCAAATTTGAAGTTCTCTTTGGAGAAAATTGAAAATAAAATATATTATGGTGAGTTTGGCTGGTAGATAAATTTTTTTAGATATTCATATGAAAAAAGTAATTGTCGCATCCAAAAACCCAGTCAAAATTGACGCGGTGAAAAGAGGCTTTGAAAAAATTTTTGTTGATGTCGAGTTTGAATTTGTGGGTGTTTCTGTACCTTCGGGAGTATCGGATCAACCAATGACAAGTCTAGAAACTTTGCAAGGAGCAAAAAATCGTGCACAAAATGCCAAAAATGAAGTGCCAGATGCGGATTATTGGGTCGGTGTTGAAGGAGGCTGCGAAGATTCACAAGAGGGAATGGAAGCCTTTGCCTGGGTTGTTGCATTATCTTCCGAATGTGAGGGAAAGGGGAAAACGGGCGTGTTTTTTCTTCCTGAAAAAATACGTACTTTGGTACAGTCGGGTATTGAGCTGGGTGTTGCCGACGATATGGTATTTCAAAGAACAAATTCCAAACAAGCAAATGGTGCGGTAGGAATATTGACGGGGGATGTGATAGATAGAGCGGGTTTTTATGTTGAGGCAGTAGTATTTGCACTTATTCCATTTAAAAATAGAGAATTGTATTAGA
>CAZQRI010000123.1:0-2267 GCA_964595805.1 uncultured Gammaproteobacteria bacterium | reverse complement strand
TCAAAAAAAGTTCGAACTTCGTTCAAAAAACACCGCCAAGTCTAATATACTTTCATGCCCTACTTTGTTTACATCCTCAAATGCGCAGATGAAACTCTCTATACAGGCATAACAAATAATCTTGAAAAAAGAATTCTGGCACATAATACTTCCAAAAATGGAGCCAAATATACAGCGTCTCGTAGACCAGTAAGCCTCCAATATTCTGAAAGCTACAAAAACAAATCCCTGGCTCTCAAACGAGAAGCCCAAATAAAAAAACTCACTCGCAAACAAAAGCTCCTTCTTATATCAGCAGTAGAGTCAAAAACAAAAATATGATATACTTTATGTATTATCATTAACTCTCTATCTCTATGGCAAAAGGAAATAATGCGGCGAAAAAAAATAAACAAGTAAAAAAACCAAAAAAGAGTGCAAAATAAATACTCTCAAAGGCCCCTCACAACGGGGCTCTTTTTATCAAAAATAAGCCAAAATCCTTGACTTTTTCTCAAATTTATGGCACTATGACAAAGATATGTCAAACATTCGATCCGCACAATTTATCAAAGGCGCTGTAGGCAATGACTCCACACTAGAAAATGGTATTCCTCAAGTTGCTTTTATTGGAAGATCCAATGCTGGAAAATCCAGTCTTATTAATGCACTCACAAACCAAAAAGGCCTGGCTATTACCAGTTCCTACCCAGGACGTACCCAAGAAATGAACATCTTTTTTATCAACAAAGCTGTTTATTTTGTTGACCTCCCTGGATACGGATTTGTCCGCATCTCTCCAAAAATTCGAGAAAAACTTCAAAAAATGATTGACTGGTATTTTTTTCGTTCAGAATATAATCAAAAATTTGTTGTTCTTATTATTGACGCCAATATTGGACCAACAGATCTTGATATGGACATGCTCTACCGCCTCGAAGCTGGTCAAAAAAATATTATTATCGTAGCCAACAAAATTGATAAAATAAAAAAATCAGAATACGACAAAAAAATTGAAGACTTTAAACAAAGAGTTGGAAATCATATTGTCATGCCCTGCTCTGCAGAAAAGAAAATTGGAGTTGGCGATCTGGCCGCCATGCTTCTCAAATAAAATTTTTTTCTTTCAAATACACTATACAAGGAGCTTATTTTTGTATATTATACTCACAGCATTATTCTATTTTTCTCTACTATGGATTATCGCCGAAGCTACCTCTCTCGATTTGTCCCTCACTTTTTGTCTACTCCATTTATTTGGGCTCCCCTGCCATTTTTTCTCATGCTCGATATTATTGTTGAACTCTACCAGCAAATTTGTTTTCCCCTCTACCAACTTGAAAAAGTCAAACGTTCAGAATATATACAAGTATTTGATAGAGCAAAACTCCAATACCTTGATCCACTCGAAAAACTTGGCTGTATGTATTGTGGATATGCCAATGGACTGCTCCTCTACGTAAAAGAAATAGCGGGACGAACCGAAAAATATTGGTGTGGAATTATGCACGAAAAAAAACCTGGATTCAAAAATCACGAAGACCATATCAAAAATGGATTTAGTGAATTTGGAGATGAAAAAATGTTTCAAGAACAATATCCACGAGAATCCCAAAGTACAAAGGAACTCTCCTAGTTCCATTCCTTAACAACAATTCCATGTTCCCAAAAATTACTCAATTTTTCAAAAATATTTTTGAATCAAGCCGTGTTGGATTTTTCTTGGCAACCCGCCAAATTCGTCGCTCATCCAAATGGACTACAGGACTTATCTTATTTATCATGGTTCTGACCTTTCTCAACCTTGTGGTTGTGTCAGGACTCCTCGTTGGTTTAATTTCTGGATCCTTCAAACAATTTCGAGAAAATTATTCTGGAGAAGTCATTATCACCGCCAATCCCGGAAAAAACTTTATTGAAAATTCTCCCGCTCTTTTGTCATATATAGAACAAAACAAAAAAGTAGACGCCTACAGCGCACGCTATGGAAAAGGTGTCCAAGTACTTGGAACCCTCAATCGCCTTCCCCTCAAAGATGAACGCCCCAACAAAATGGGCGCACGACTCGTTGGTATTGATGTAGAAAAAGAAGAAGAAGTAACAGGTTTTTCCCGATTTGTAAAATATGGCAACAACCTTGAAAAAGGTGAAGAAGGCTATATTCTTATTGGATCCAATCTCATAAAAAAATATTCTTCTTTTGCGGATGCTAATATTCCTGGACTTGACCTGCTTGATAATGTTGATGTAGGAAGCAAAATCAGAGTCTCTTTTAGCCGAGAAGATGG
>CAZQRI010000122.1:0-2294 GCA_964595805.1 uncultured Gammaproteobacteria bacterium | reverse complement strand
TCGAAAATGCAGCATGCCATACCTCGGCCAAATTCAAAGCTGGATTGGCAATCCAAATAATCAAAAATGGAAGTACACCACGAACCACAAACACCGCAAGCAAAAGCCCCCAAACAAGAAAAATCTTCCGAAATTTCTCTGGCAAGGTTTTGAGTACATGAGCATTCACAATAGCATTATCAATACTACTGATAACTTCAAATACAATAAGACCCAAAACAACAACAATTGACTCAAGCATAAAAAAACATTAAAACTTTTCTCCAGTATATGGTTCTTTTTTCGCATTGTCAAGCAAAAAATGCTATACTAGAACAAAATATAATTTGACTCTCTCCAGCAAAAATATGTCAATACATACTGCCACCATTTCTTCTTCCTCAGCAAAAGAAATTCTCACACAACTCCAAAGTGACAAAAATGGTCTGAGCCAAAAAGAAGCCGAAAAACGTCTTGCTCTTCACGGAAAAAATACACTCAGCGAAAAAAAAGAAGTCGGAATTATTTTCGAATTTTTTTCTCATTTTGCGAATCCGCTTATTATTGTCCTTCTCTGCGCAGCCTCTATTTCTGCCTATTTTGGAGAAATAAAAAACTTTGTTGTCATTCTCGTCATGGTCCTTGCCAGTGTTATTCTTGATTTTTTCGAAGAACACAGTGCCAATAATGCTGCCCAAAAACTCAAAGAAAAAGTAAGCATTACGGCTACGGTTCTTCGCTCTGGGAAAAAAATAGAAATACAATCCTCCGATATTTGTGTAGGTGACATTATCTTTCTCAGTTCTGGTGATCTTATTCCAGCCGATGCAAGAATTATTGAATCCAATGATCTTTTTATCAATCAATCTGCCCTCACGGGTGAATCCTTTCCCCAAGAAAAAACCGCCAACAAAGAAATCAAAAGTACCCTCCACGAACAAAGAAATATTGTTTTTCTCGGAACCAATGTTGTCAGCGGTACTGCCCTTGCCGTTGTTTTCCAAACAGGAAAAAATACAGAATTTGGAAAAATCAGCAAAAGTATTCTCCAAAAAGAAGAAAAAAGTGAATTTGAAATGGGTATTACCAAATTTGGATTTCTTATCACAAAAATTATTCTTGTCCTTGTCCTTATTATTTTCTTTGGAAATGCACTTATTGGTCGCAATATCCTCGAATCCTTTATATTTGCCATCGCCATTGCGGTTGGAGTCACACCAGAACTTCTCCCCGTTATTATGTCTATCACCATGGCAAGAGGTTCTCAAAAAATGGCAAAATCCGGTGTTATCGTAAAAAAATTATCCTCGATACCAAATTTTGGAAGCATGGATATTTTGTGTACAGATAAAACAGGTACTCTCACCGAAGACAAAATTGAACTGGTCAGCTACACCGATATTTACGGAAATCCAGACGAACAAGTATTTCTCTCTACCTACCTTAGTAGTTTTCACCAAACAGGAGTAAAAAATCCACTCGACAAAGCAGTTCTCTCCTACAAAAAAGCAAATATTAAAGAATACAAAAAAATTCGAGAAATTCCCTTTGATTTTGTTCGAAAAATGATGAGTGTAATTGTAAAAAACAAAACACAGGAAATTTTTATTAGTAAAGGAGCACCAGAATCCATTCTCGAAAGATGTACTCACTACCAAAAAAATAATAAAAAAGTAACCTTGAGTAAAGCACTCCAAATACAAACACAAAGCTATTACCAAAAACTCAGTAGGGAAGGATTTCGTGTTCTTGCTGTTGCCCAAAAAGAAATTCAAGGGAAAGAAAATACAGAAAATGAAAACAATTTAACACTTCTTGGTTTTGTAGCATTTCTTGACCCTGCAAAAAAAGATGCTGGTAAAATTTTGAAATCTCTCAAGTCCCACGGTGTTGAAGTCAAAGTTATTACCGGAGATAACGAACTGGTCACAGAAAAAATTTGTAAAGATATTGGGCTCCCTATCAAAGGCATACTCCTCGGTCATGACATCGACACACTCACCGATGATGCACTGGCTATTCGAGCCGAAAATACAAGCATTTTTGCACGCTTTTCTCCCGAACAAAAAAATCGAATCATTCTTGCGCTTCGAAAACAAGGCCATGTTGTTGGCTATATGGGAGACGGAATCAACGATGCTCCCTCTCTCAAAAGTGCAGATGTTGGTATTTCTGTAGAACATGCTGTTGACGTTGCCAAAGAAGCCGCCGACATAATTCTTACCGAAAAACACCTCCGTCCAATTATTGCCGGAATCATTGAAGGACGAAGATCATTTGGAAACACCATGAAATCTCTTATGATGGGAGTGAGT
>CAZQRI010000121.1:0-2295 GCA_964595805.1 uncultured Gammaproteobacteria bacterium | reverse complement strand
CGTAGCCGAAGTAAATCCTCGCTAAATTAAAAAATCTCCACGATGCTTTACTGTAAAATACCTCAAATAACTTTTTAATTATTATGAATCGTCGAAATATACTTTGCGACGTAAGTATTCCTTTAAAAAAACCGACCGCAGAGAGCGGTCGGTTTTAAAATATACAATATTTAGGCAGCAACTTTTGCTTTTCGTTCTTTCTTTACTTCTTTCAATTTCTTTTTACTCGTACGAAGATTATAAGCTTTTGCTTTGTTTACTTTCAAAGTACGTACCAATTCAACATCTGCAACAACAGGAGAATGCATTGGGTAGATTCTTTCTACACCAACTCCGTCACTTACTTTACGAACAGTAAATGTAGCACCTGCTTGACTTCCATGTTTTACGGCAATAACCGTTCCTTCAAAGAGCTGAATACGCTCTTTTTCTTGGCCTTTGGTATCAGTTTCTTTGATTTTCTGGTGAACTTTTACGATCATTCCAGGCTTCAAATTGAAACGAATATGGTTGGTATCCATACAAAATAGATAAAAATGAGAGGTTGGAATAAGGACTACCAACGTCAGAGTCATGAAAAGACTGGGCCTACTATACTATAAATTATCACTCCTGTCAAGCCTTATAATTCGTCAATACTTTTGAGAAAACTAGTCATTTTTGGCCTTGTTTTACTAGGAAAAGGTTCATCTTCATCCACGATGTAGGTGATACCTTCATCCTCATCGTTCAGATCGTTAAAATAGCTATTTCCAGCCGCCCCACTCATTTCGACCAAATCTTTGTCTATTTCCTCCAAAAACATACTCGGCCCCCCCAAGGATCCAAAGTTCATAGCGGATACCAGTGGATAGGACATATGCAAATGAGTTTTTGCACGAGTAATCGCCACATAAAAAAGCCGACGTTCTTCTTCAAGCCCCTTTTCCTCATTGAGAGATCGATCACTTGGAAACTGCCCCGCACTTACATTGAGGATAAACACCACTTCCCATTCAAGGCCTTTGGCCTGATGAATCGTAGAAAGCACGATTTTATCTTCCTCACCCAATTGGCTTTCGGATTCTTTGGGACGAGCAAAATTTTCTTGAAGTCCTGCTTCAGCAAGAAATTTGGCAAGATCACTTTCTTTTTCCGCAAAAAGGGCAAGCTGTTCAATATCATTTGCTCGTTCACGATAATCAGGATATTCAACTTCTAAATAATTTTTATACTTGGAATCCAAAACAGCACGAATAAGGCCACTTGGACTTCCATCACTTCCTTCCAAATTTCTCCAAATATTCAAAAAATCTTTAAAACCTACTTTTGCTCGAGCCGCCAAAATATCTGTAATAGACGAAAATTCACTGCTACTTTTCCCTTTTATTTCTGCAATAATTTTTTCTGCAGCCCCTGGACCAATCCCTGTTTGCATACTCAAAATACGTGTCCAAGCAACCGTATCTTCAAGATTATTATAGGCACGCAAAAATCCCAAAACATCTTTGATATGGGCTCTTTCAAAAAAACGAGTACCACCACGATAGTCATAGGCAATATGACGCTTGGTCAGTTCAACTTCAAGCGCCTGTGAATGGTGTGAAGCACGAAAAAGCACAGCAATTTCTCGAAGTGGAACTCCTTTGTGTATATAATCCAAAATAGTTTGGGCAATATTTTCGGCTTCTTCACGTTGATCTGCATAAACCTGAACTTCTGGACGTGCCTCGGAATTTCGTATACTGTGCAATTCTTTTTTATACTGATTGATATTATTTCCAATCACTTCGTTGGCCAGATCCAAAATCTCTGGCGTTGAACGATAATTTGTTTCAAGACGAAATACCTGTGAGTCACTATATTTTTTTTCAAAATCCAAAATATTTGCGATATTAGCAGCACGAAAACTATAAATACTCTGTGCATCATCCCCTACTACCAATAAATTTTTATGAACACTTGAAAATAGATCAATAATACTTGCCTGAATTTTATTGGTATCTTGATATTCATCGACAAGAACATATTGAAACTGCGTTGCAAACTTTTTTCGTACGGCTTCACTGTTTTGCAAAAGATTCCGCAGGTTCAACAGAAGATCATCAAAATCCATGGCATTGGCATTTTTCTTTTTTTTGTCATATTCAGCAGCAATACGACCAAACATATCAAGAAATTCTGACCATTGCGGATATTTTTCTTCGAGTACCTGTTCAAGAGATTTTTCTGCATTGCGAGCAAAACTCAAAAGAGAACTTACAATTGCAACGGAAGGAAGCTTTTTTTCACTTCGCTCTGCACCATCTTCTTTCA
>CAZQRI010000120.1:0-2380 GCA_964595805.1 uncultured Gammaproteobacteria bacterium | reverse complement strand
CTGTCTGTGTCCCCTTTCCAGAACCATCGGTCCCCTCAATCACAATAAAATGTCCTTGCATACAAAATATATTACTTCTTTTTATAGCTTACAAAAGAAAATTGTTCAAAATCAAGTCGCTTTACTTCCTCCCAAATATTTGTTTGAATCTCTGGAAAAAAAGCATCCCCATCAACTTTTTGATGTACATGCGTGATCTCCAGCCTATCAGCAAACTCAAGAGTTTGACGATATATCTCTGCTCCACCAATAATAAAAATTTCTTCATTCTGATATTTTTTCAAAGCTTCCTCAATCTCGCCAAAAACTTCTACACCTTCTCCCACAAAATATTTTTCTTGGCGAGTAATAATAATATTTTTTCTCTTCGGAAGGGGGCGAAATTTTTCTGGAAGTGATTCCCAAGTTTTGCGCCCCATCAAGACAATTTTTCCACTGGTAAGTTCTTTAAAATGGGCTAAATCTTCTGGAATATGCCAAGGTAATTTCCCATTTTGACCAATACAATTGTTTTCGGCTAATGCCGCAATAAGCGTTATCATACAGCGATAGCAAATTCAATTTTTGGATAACTTTGATAGCCAACAATTTTTGAATCCGTATATTTCCAATCAAAAATCGAAGTAAAATTTTCAGTTTCAATTTTTGGTAAAGGATACGTGTTTGGATCACGACTGAGCTGCTCACGAGCCCCATCAATATGATTTACATATATATGCGTATCTGCCAAAAAGCCTACCAATTTTCCTTCTTGAAGACCAGCTTCTTTTGCGAGGAGATGCAAAAGAAGTGCATAGCTTGCAATATTAAAAGGAAGTCCAAGCATTGTATCGACCGATCTCTGATTCCAAAGTAAATTTAATTTTCCATTAATTACGGTTACTTGAAAAGCATAGTGACATGGCGGTAGTCCCATTTGATCCATCATAGAAGGATTCCAAGCACAGACAATCATTCTACGATCATTGGGATTGGACTTCAAAGTATCAACAACTTTTTTGAGCTGATCTACTCCAACACCCGTATAATCTGTATCAAAAGTATCATATTTTCCATTAAAGTGTCTCCACTGAAATCCATAGACGGCACCAAGATCACGTTCTTCAAACATTTTTTTCTTTGAAGCTTCGTCATGCCCATAGGCTGCTTTTTGTGGATTTGCCCATTCGTCCCAAATATGATTATTGCGTTCTTGAAGCCAGGCTTTATCCGTAATACCTTTAATAAAAAATTCAAGTTCCGAAGCCACTGCCTTAAATGGAACTTTTTTTGTTGTAAGCATAGGAAACCCCAAACTCATATCGTGTTCAAAAGTTGCCCCCGCAATAGAAATGGCATCAACTCCAGTACGATTATTTTTGAGCTCTCCTATCTCAAGAATTTTTTGAACAATATCTAAATATGTTTTCATAGAAAATTTGATTCAAATTAAGACCCCGTTGTACCAAAACCACCACGATCTTTTGTATCCATACTTTCCACTTCTTCCCAGTCCATTTGATCCACACGCAAAAACATGGCCTGACCAATACGCTCACCCCGCTCAACACGTACTTCTTCTTCTGTAAAATTATATACTTGGTACAAAAGTTCATCGCTATCTCCACAATAATCTTGATCAATTACACCCATACCATGTGGGATAAGCAAGCCTTTTTTTACTGGAGTACTCGAACGTGTCACAACCGAGAGCATATAGCCTTTTGGGATAGCAATAATCAAATTTGTCGGAATTCGAGCAATTGTTTTTGGAGCAATTTTCAAATCAATACGACTATAAATATCAAAAGCAACCGCACCAGATGTTTGATATTCTGGCAAAGGAAGTGTCTTGTCAATTCGTTTTATCTTTACTTGCATAAGGGTACACTTATACTCTATCTATTTATTTTGTATATTTTTCTACCAAGGCATCGAGTTGTTTATGCAAATTTTCTTGATCACCATTATTATCAATTCTTTCTTTTGCAAGAGGTACGACTTCCAAAATACTTTTTTCAGTTGATCGTTCATGATCTGCCAAAAATTGTTCGTAGGTTTTGCTCGCATCATCTGCGTTTTCTCCACGCTGAACCAATCTTTCATAACGAACCTTTGGATCACCAAAAATTTCAACGAGTACAAAATGTGGAAGTTCACGAAGATAAGCGATATCTGCCGGTCGACGAATCCCTTCTACCACCACAATATCATTACTGTCATTTTCTACATCGTGCGCAATGGTTTTTGCCATAATATCTTCGCCAAACAGCGAGCGAATCGCCTCAGAAATTTTGATAATATTATCTCGTGTTTGTGGTACATAAATACGATCCAAAAGATGGCGAAGCATCGTAGAAAAACGATGGGTATCAGCTCCATATTTTTCTTCTACATATTT
>CAZQRI010000119.1:221-2489 GCA_964595805.1 uncultured Gammaproteobacteria bacterium | reverse complement strand
GGATTGGGTCATATTCTAGTAACCTGTGATTATGGTGGACCACATTCAAAATATGACGATGAAAATCAAGATAGTTTTGTTTGTGGAAATACAAAAAATGGAGATATTTTTATTGCAGTGATTGATGGTGCTGGTGGAAGTGGTGGGGGACTCGAAGCAAGTATCAAATCCAATTCTGATCTTGCAAATAATTTGGTACAAGGTCTTTCTCCTCTTGAAGGACTTCGTTCTGCAAGTGGTTTACTCATAGATATCAATGAACAAAAAAAACGTCGGGCATTTGCTTCGGGACGCTCTTTTGATTTTTCGCACGAAGGTATATATGCGACTGCTGTTGCTGCCAAGATCGAAAAATCAGGTCGTGTTTTACTTGCTGCTTCTGGAGATTCCAAAATTGCAACGATTCGAAATGGAGCTATTCTTCGAGAAGGGACAACGTGTATGCAAAATACTCCATCGAAACTTATTGAGTATTCTTTGTTGATCCCAAGAGAGTATTATCAGCATCCTCTCAAATCAAATATTACAGGTGGTCTTGGAATCAAAGATGCAGAAGAACCGCTTGGTCAAGAATTTTGGGGACAGGACAAGGACCGAATTGTGTTGGCATCAGATGGTCTTTGGGATTTGGTGAGTGAATATGAAGTTGCAAGGCTCTCAAATCAGTGTAAAACAGCTAACGAATTTCAGGCTGCGCTTTTTAAGATGGCTTATGACAGAAATAATGCCGATAGCGCATATAATATAGAACATGCCCCCGGGGTACTCATCGCAATGCCTTCC
Organism: uncultured Gammaproteobacteria bacterium; assembly: GCA_964595805.1. Taxonomy (GTDB): domain Bacteria; phylum Patescibacteriota; class Patescibacteriia; order Magasanikbacterales; family UBA922; genus CAYTKU01. Next base: position 1,706 of record CAZQRI010000119.1, on the reverse strand, counting down.
TATAAGAAGGGTGGAGACAATATCACTATTGCGGTTATGGAACTGGATTTTTCATCAAAAGAACAAGTATATCTTGGTTTTGAGGGCAATCCTATTGTCACTATGGTCTATCGTATTGGGAATACACTTATTCGTATAGAAGAAGCAACAGAAAAAGTTGGCAAAGATCAAATAAAAATTTCTGAGCTTGATGCAGATGGTTCGAGCATTGTGGCAAAATATGTTTTGGACAGAGAACTTTGGAATCAGCTCGCACAGATTGGATTTTCTCGTGCCCAAGCATTGGATTTTGAATATATACGAAGACTTTCTGCTCAAGATCGTCAAAGTATCAAAGATCTTTTGGCTTTGGATTCTCAAAAAACAGAAAGTCCAGAAAAAACAAAAGAATTATTGCCTTGTGGAGAAACCTATTTTATTACAACTCCAGGAAAGAAAGGACCGATTCGATTTTCGATTCACTTACTTGAAATAACAAATCAAAAAGTAGTATTTATTGATCCACTTAGTCCTACTCAAAAGCATCCACGTTCTTGGTGGAATACTATTATACAAAATTCAGAGACAACAATTGAAAAGTTGCAAGCACCAGAACCTCACCCAGGGGACAGCTATCATTTTCGTGGTTTTCAAAAAGACGGAACTCCTTATGATTTTCATCTGACGGTTCAAAGTATAAAAGGAGATACTTTGTTTTGTGTTGGAAAAGCAGGAAATGTTTTTGAACGCCCTCGCCAATTTTGGAATGCACTCTTTACTTCTCCTGGTGCACAGGCAACAAAAATTTCATAATATTTTTGTACAAAAATACAAAAAAAGTGTATAATAAAAGCACTCCCTATTATTTTAATACTTTTTTATGATAGTCCCTCAAGATTTTTTTGAGAGCACCATTCTTTCACTCTTTGATCAAGCGGGAATGACTCTTACTGATGCTCAAAAACGTACTTATATTCCACAATTTCAGTTGCAGCTTGAACGTCGTATCTCCAACGAATTTACCGCAAGACTTTCCGAAGCACAACTCAAAGAGTTCGTTTCTATGATTGACAACGAAAACACGACTCCAGAGGCATGGAGTAATTTTTGGCACAGCGCAATACCAAATTTTGAAGCTGAACTTCAAAAAATTGTTGTGGCTTTTTCAAGTGAGATGGTCACCCTTTTAGCCTAATTTTTGTTTATGAAGACTGACTACAAAAAAATTCACTCCAAAGCACTTGCTCTGGAACAAGAATTGGAGCGTCTTGAACAAGAATATCATCGTTTATATAATAAAATTTCTCGTCTTGGAGATAATTCTACCGTAAGCAATGTACGTAAACAAATTCAAGACATGTAACTTTCAATAGTATATGACCCAATCTACTCGAATAAGTCCAAGTGAATTATTCCGTCAAAATAAACAAACCTTAACAGATCTTGAAACTCGTATGGTTGAGGTTGAAGGACTTCTTTTTAAAAAAGATAAAGAGCTTGTTGGAA
>CAZQRI010000119.1:0-211 GCA_964595805.1 uncultured Gammaproteobacteria bacterium | reverse complement strand
AAGTGAAATCTGTTGAACCTTGGGAAAGATACTATAAAGAGCTTGTTGGAAGTATACTTGAAAGATTACCAAACTTTCGAGAACAAGTAGCTAGATTGATTACTTTGCTTGAAAATAAAGGAAAAAATGCAAAAAAATCTGAAACTTCTCCTCTTTATGCAGAGATTAGTGCTTTGAAAATGTCCATTGATGAAGTTTATACACAGGCTCA
>CAZQRI010000118.1:0-2499 GCA_964595805.1 uncultured Gammaproteobacteria bacterium | reverse complement strand
AGCATTGGGCTAATAGCAAGGTTCATTTGAGGTGCACGTGCTTTAATACGGTCAAAATCAAATCCAAATCCAAAGTAAAATACGGATTGACCTCGAACAAATTGATCAAAAGCGTTTTCTTGGCCCTCATTCCAAGTATAAGCCTCTTTGTCTTGTCGTGCAAAATCTGTATAAAAACGAAGTGACTCAAATGCTGGGCTTTCTTTTCCGCGTGTATTTGAATCTTGAATAAAGGCAACTGATCCTTTATCAATAACTTTGAGACCTTTTTGCAGAAGAAGAAGGGCGTAGAGATCGGCTGCATTGTCAATATTATTGGCAGTTCCAAGTGCCGCAGCTGATTGGATTATTTTTGTGGGATCATTGGGGTCAACTTTTGTTGCTTGTTTTACGGCAAGTAAAAATTCTTCCCAATTTGCAGGAGGAGTGGCAATACCAGAAGCATCGAGAAGGTCTTTGTTGTAGTACATGGCCATAGTATCTACAACGAGGGGAAGTCCATATACTTTGTTGTTGAAAATAACATCATTGCCTACGGTTGCAAGATAATTATTTTTTACTGCATTGACTGTTGGCATGCTGTTTTGTGCGGTAGTCACGATAGTTTGTGGGTTGAAACCCTGTGTTTGGACAACCGTAGCAGAAGAAACAGTTGCTGGAACAGGGGAAAGGCGAGTAAGGTGTTTTGGAAGGTCGCGTACATTAAGAGAAATAATATCTGGTCCGACATCGTCCGCAAGTGCTGTCAAAAATTTTTCTTGGTATTCTTCGTAGCGAAGCTGACGAACATTGATAGTAATATATGAATGAAGTTTCATATATTCTTCGGCAAAGCTTTGAAGCTGTGGTACATTATCGTAGACCGTCCAATATGTAAGCGTGACGGGTTTGATAGCAGCTTGTTGGTCGGCACTAAGGCCTTTGCAACCAAAACCACTGACAATGATTATGACACTCAATAATGAGATAATAATTTTACGCATACTATTGGGTTAGAACTGGGTTAACAGCTTGGAAGATAAAAGTGATAAGAGCATAACTTCCGAAGATAACAAATATTCCAAGAGCCCCATAAAAAATAACATTTTGAGCTTTTTCTACTTGAGATGAGTTGCCACTTGATGTCATCCAAAGAAAACCTCCATAAATCATCATTACAAGGGCAATACTTCCCATGATGCCCGTAGCTGTTTTGATAACAAGGGCAATAAAACCTTGGACGGACGTTGCGCGAAGTTTGTTGAGACTGGCAACTTTTCCTTGGTATTGTTTGAGGGGATTTTCAGCATTGTATTTATCAATAAGGTCATTTGTGCTTTTATCTCCGGTTGATACAATATCTTCGTTGAGTACCCAGCGGCAGTTGTAGAGGGAACCATTTGCATGGTCTTCACGATCAAAACAAGAATCTGGAGTAGCTCCTTCAAACGGGGTGAGAGGTGCATCTGCGTTACCAATGCTACACATACATTGTCCAGAACGTTCTTCCATAACAATTTTATCTAAGGCATTTCGGGCATCTTCAATTTTTTGTCTTGCTGCTTCTGCTTTTTTTTCTGCTTCGGATGATTGATTATAAAAAGCTGCACAGGAGTTTTGATTACTTTGGTAATTACAATTGATAATAATACGATTATTATCACCGGCACAACGCGACGTACAGTTATCTGTTGCCATTTCTTCACAAAATGGTACGTCAACTCCATTTTGAATATTTTGAACCGTAGCTCCCGTTGCAGGATTGCGTGTTTGGTAGGTACAGATTGCCGCAGAAGCTGGCGCAGGATGAAAGAGCACTATTGAGAACAAAAGACTAAAAAAAAGCATGAATACCTTTTTTTGAGAATGCAGAAGCATAGAGATAGAATGTGAAATAGTTTTTAGATATCGAGAGACTTGATAAAATCGATAATTTCTTGTTTTCTTTCATCTTTGAGTGCAAAATGGATGGCTGTTTTGAGTAGAGACATTTTGTTGCCAGTGTCAAAATAAATACCATCGTATTCATAGGCAAAAAACGGTTTTTTCTGGGCAAGGGTATTTGCTGCATCGGAGAGCCAAATTTCTTTGTCTTTTCCTGGAGTTTGTTTTTCGAGAATAGTCCAGATATCTTTGGTAAAGACATAGCGCATTCCACCGACAATAAGTCCATAAGGAGAAACCTGTTCTAAAGAGGGTTTTTCTTGGAACTTACTGACACGGTAGGTGTCTTTTCCAAGTGGTTTTCCGTACACATTTCCATATTTTCGCATGGCTTCTTTGTCTGTAATTTTTTGTACACCAATGACGGATGATTTTTTTGTATTAAATACTTTTAGGAGTTGTTTTACGACGGGAGTTTTGGAGTCGATAATACTGTCACCATCTGAAAATACAAAAGGTTCATCTCCAATAAATTCACGGGCACAAAGAAGGGCATGACCATTTCCGAGAGGTTCGGATTGTCGAGTATAAAAGAATCGAACTTTGTGTGTAAGGTTGATAAGTGGTTGGAGGGCT
>CAZQRI010000117.1:0-2509 GCA_964595805.1 uncultured Gammaproteobacteria bacterium | reverse complement strand
ATTTTGGGATCGCTTCTTTCATACTATATTGGTAAATATGGAGGTAACCCACTTCTCAAACGCTACGGAAAATACGTCCTGCTGAACGAAGAACACCTCATGAAAACAGAAAGTTTTTTTGCAAAGTATGGCGGACGTGCCGTATTCTTTGGACGCCTTATACCTGTTGTTCGCCATTTTATTTCTATCCCGGCAGGAATGGCAAACATGAAAATCTCTTCATTTTTGCTCTATACCACAATCGGGGCAGCTCTCTGGAATGGATTTCTTGCCTATGTGGGATTTCTCTTAAAAAACAACTGGAGCCACCTCGAACGATATGCCAAAATCATAGATATTATTGTTGTACTTGGAATCCTTGGGCTTGTTGTCTACTTTTTGATTCATAGAAAAAAATCATAAATACAAAATATTTTCCTAAACTAAATATGGAAAAACATCTTCAAAAAACAATCACCCATCTCAAAACAAAAAATAAAATTTTATTTTTGACTACTTCCAATCGATGGATTCCAAAAGATGGACTTGCTGAAAAAGCAAAAAGTACGGAGCTTGCCGAGATGATGCAGTCACTTCTTGGACAGGAAAAAGTGACGATTATTGATGTACCAGAGCTTCTCATTTTCCCCTGTGAAGGAAATATTTCAAGCAAAGATGGCAACATGTGTGGTATCAAAGCATCACTCCTTAAAGATAAAAAGAAAAATCCTTCTGGCCTCCACCGCTGCTGGGCCAGTATCAACAATCCAAAAGATGAGCTTTGGAAAATTAGTAAAGCACTGTTTGAAAGTGATTGCGTGATATTTTTTGGATCTGTCCGCTGGGGTCAAATGAATTCTTTTTACCAAAAACTCATCGAACGCCTCAGCTGGCTAGAAAATCGCCACAGCACACTCGGAGAAAAAAATGTACTTGCAAAAATTGATGCTGGAATTATTGCGACTGGACACAACTGGAATGGGAAAAATGTCATCAAAACACAAAAAGACGTTCTCAAATTTTATGGCTTCAAGGTAATACCCGCACTCTGCTGGAACTGGCAATTTACAACACCCAAGGATGAAAGCAATACTTCGTATAAAAAAGCTATCACAACATTTCAAAAAACTTTTCTTAAAAAATAAAAGGCCCCGAAATTTCGAGGCCTTTTTATGTATGGGTGGAGGCGATCTCAGACGCGAGACCGCCGAGACGAGCTTCGCGAAACGCCAGCGCTAGCCATAGGGAGTGGCCGCACACAAGCATGCAGAGCTTCATTATAGAGAAAGGACAGATCTTGTCCATTCCACTCTCCACGAATTTTCTCTGCTTCGTAAAGTCGTACAAGGACAGGCCCCAATGCTGCTGACTGAAGCCCTTTGGCGAGGATGAGGAGGGAAAAAAGAACTTTGGAGGAGGGTTGATCTGCTGATTCGCAGAGCGATTCAATCGTCAATCGCAAGCGATCAACGAACTGAGCACGGTGACATCGCATACTGCGCGTGGCCAAAGCTTTGAGAAAATTGTTGGCCTCCTCTTGGCCAATTTTTTCTCCGCTAAACCAATTCAGCAACCACCCCCTATCCCAAGAATTCATCCCCAACCAAGTGTTGAGGACATCTGCCAGAAGCAACTCTGCTCTGAACATAGTCCTCTCCTTGTGTGGATGATATATCATCACTATTAAAACAACAAAAAGCAAAAACGTCAACTCTATAAATGTATCCCCTATTATGATAGAGTAAATACAATTAAGATAATCTTTTTTATATGAAAACTTGGAAAACACCACAACTCAAAAAACTCGTCAAAACCATTTCAAACTTCAAAAACGAAACTGACCTACTCAACTTTTTACGCGATCTCTGCACCCTCGAAGAACTTGAGGAGATGTCAAATCGTTGGGAAGCTGTTCAAATGCTCGATAAAAAAATATCCTACCGAGAAATTGCAGAAAAAACAGGCCTTTCAACAACAACCGTCACCCGCATCGCCCACTGGCTCAAGCATGGTGAAGGTGGATACCAAAAAGCGCTCAAACAAAAATAATTTTAAAAGCCTGTCTCTCACAGGTTTTTTATCCACAGTTTTTTATTGACATATTTTTATGATTGTGTTAATGTAGTAATACACTGAAATATATGGAAAATACATTTTCACAACGCAACCATCATTTAAAAGACCTCGGATAAATTCTCCGTCAGGTTGAATTTATCAATGAGGTTATATCCCGAAACAATCGGGATTTTTTATTTCTTAATATTAAGATATATGTCAAATAACATTCTCTTTATCGGAGGCACTCACGGCGACGAGCCCATTGGTATCATCACACTCAAACAACTTAGTGAAATTCGAAACGACTTTGACTGGATTATCGGAAATCCTCGAGCTTTACAAAAAAATATACGCTACACCGAAAGGGACCTTAATCGATCAGCTCCAGGCAATACAACCAGCGTTATTTACGAGGAAAAAAGAGCTGCTGAGATTCCTGACCTGCGGCAGCGTCGACGACGGCAAGAGCACC
>CAZQRI010000116.1:0-2601 GCA_964595805.1 uncultured Gammaproteobacteria bacterium | reverse complement strand
ACGGACAGTGATGACATTCGAAAAGGTATTGAATAAATTGGAGAAAATACCGTATTGCGAGAGAATTTGAAACGTAGTGCACGTGCCTATGCCGAAGCGCACTTTGGATTTGAAAACATTGTAGGGTTGGAGCGGGAAGTGTATCGTAAATTTATCTAAGATTATTTTTTATTTACCTCATAACTTTTTATTTTTCTTCTCGTTTGGAAAACTCGTCGTATACTCGACTCAAACAGTTCCGCACTGCGAAAAAAATAAAAAAGTTACTCTGGTTCCATAAAAAATAATATCTATTTATGAAGTATTTTGATTCAAAGAACAATCGATTGGTATATATCTCCAAAAGTGCGACGCCTGAATTTTGGGATGAATGCTGGGAAGATGAAAACTTGAAGAAAACGATTCAAGGTGTTTCTTCACGAAGTTTTGTACACAAAAAAACTGGGCAATACTTGAAGCTCGGTTCTAAAATTTTGGAAGGTGGTTGTGGTCGTGGACAGTATGTGTATGCCTTGCAAAAATGGGGATACGAAGCCTACGGAGTTGATTTTGCTCCTGAAACCGTGAAAAAAATTACGGGACTTTTTCCTGAAATGAAAATTGTAGAAGGGGATGTGCGTGCCTTGCCCTATGAAGATAATTTTTTTGATGCCTATTGGTCTTTTGGAGTGATCGAACATTTCTTTGAAGGCTTTGAAAAAATAGCGAGTGAAATGAAACGTGTTGTTCGTCCGGGTGGATTTGTATTTGTGACATTTCCTGCGTTTTCAAAATTACGAAGCCTCAAGGCTCGTCGTGGAGAGTATCCAAATTTTGATGAACATAATTTTGAAAAAGAAAAATTTTATCAATTTGCACTTGATCCAAAAAATGTTGTAAAACAATTTGAAGCGCTTGGTTTTGTCTTACGCGAAGTGTATGCGCTTGACGGAATTAAGGGGATGAAAGATGAAGTAAAATTTTTGAAACCATTGTTGCAGTATATTTATAATTCAAAATTGCTGCCCATGAAAATACTTCGTGAAGTGATTAATCGTGTATTTCGAAAATTTTCTGGACATTCGACACTCTGTGTATTTGAAGTAAAAAAATAACAGAGGCTTATATATTTGGCGCATTTCTGCGTTCTCGTTCCGTTCCTTGTTCAACGTAGATGTGACTACGTTTCACTCCGGTACTAAGGGCACACTTATGTCTTTAGACTCAACTGCGGTCTTGAACTGCATCCAAATATATACAGCCTTACTATAAATCTGAATCAATATTATTATGAAAACATTTATTAAGAAAATAATTAACAACAAAAGTTTTTTAAAATTTTTGTTTCGTTTTTTTACATATGTACACAATAAAGCATATGTAGCATTGTCAACGATTGCGATTTTACAAAATAATGGAGTACACCCAAAGCATAGAATTTTAAATTATCATAAATTTTTTGTTGATCATATTGAACCAGGAGAGAGTGTTTTGGATATTGGTTGTGCCTATGGAAATAATGCGGTCGATGTTGCTGCAAAGGCCAAAGAAGTTGTGGGAATTGATATTGAAGAAAAATATATTGCTGTTGCAAAGAAAAAATTCCAAATACCCAATGTGACCTATATTGTTGGTGATGCAACGACCTATAATTTTGGAAAAAAGTTTGATACAGTAATTTTGTCGAATGTACTTGAACATATTGAAGAGCGTGTTGAATTTTTGAAAAAATTGCATCCATTGAGCAATACTATTTTGTTTCGAGTTCCCTTGATTAGTCGTGATTGGCTGCCTGTGTACAAAAAAGAGCAGGGAGTCGAGTCACGTCTTGATTTGACGCATTGTACGGAATATACCCTGCAGCAGGCCAAAGATGAACTTGCGGCAAGTGGCTGGAAATTTGCTGAATATAGGATAAATTTTGGTGAAATTTGGGGTGTTTTGGTACCTGTTGACACTCCTTGACACCTATGGTAAAGTAAATTTGTATATTTAACCCTCAACCCTGTGAAAAAAGCACTTATTACCGGTATTACCGGACAAGATGGATCCTACCTTGCTGAGTTTCTCCTTGAAAAAGGTTATCAGGTGCATGGTGTCATGCGTCGTTCGAGTAGTTTTAATACGAGTCGCCTTGATCATATTTATCAGGATCGCCATGACAAAGATGTTCGTCTTTTTTTGCATTATGGAGATCTTGCTGATGCAAGTTGCCTTAACGATATTTTACGCAAAGTGCAACCGGATGAAGTTTACAATCTGGGTGCCCAGAGTCATGTGCGTGTAAGTTTTGATATCCCAGAATACACTGCGGATGTGACGGCTCTTGGAACACTTCGTCTTTTGGATGCTATTAAAGGACTTGATCGACATGTAAAATTTTATCAAGCAGGAAGTTCTGAAATGTATGGAAAAGTGCTGGAGATTCCACAAAAAGAAACAACGCCGTTTTATCCACGTAGTCCCTATGCTTGTGCCAAAGTGTTTGCGCATAATATCACGGTGAATTATCGTGAATCCTATGGACTGTATGCTGTGAACGGAATTTTGTTTAATCATGAATCACCTCGACGTGGTGGAACTTTTGTTACCAAAAAAGTAACGCATGGTCTGGCAAAAATT
>CAZQRI010000115.1:0-2611 GCA_964595805.1 uncultured Gammaproteobacteria bacterium | reverse complement strand
GGTTCTCGGTAATACATTCTTCCCCAATCTGTTTACCACTCTCCTTCTCAAAAATTTTTCGATAAATTTTATTATTCCTCGAATATCCTCCAAACCATTCACCTTTTATTTCATGATCTTTTTCAAAAATTTCATAGCGAAATGCTATGTCAGTATCAGAGAGCCAAGCACCAATAAGATACTCATCACTCACTTTCAAAGACAGTTGAAACTTTTGCAGCGTGGTATTTTGTATTTGCAAATCAATATTTGGATAAGCACAAGTCGCCCCACTTCCAAATGGTTGACTGCGACCAGTATCGGGGAAAACATCATATCCATGGCGCCAGCGCTCGATCACCGTGAGGGGTGTATGCAGTGTCATCCAATATATCAAATTTGAAAGTTGACAAAGACCTCCGCCAATTCCTGCTTGAACGCTTCCATCATGCAGGATCATCCCCTCTTTGTAGCCTTTCTTTTTTGTTGGTTTTCCAATTTGCCGCCAATAAGAAAAAATTTGTCCCGGTTCAATCACGAGACCATCCAATTTTTTCACCGCAATTTTCAAATTTTCTATTTTATTTTCTTGCATCCACATTTCTACATCTTTGAGTGGACGACGCAGGAGTGTTTGATGATGGAAAATTTCAAGCGGCAAATAATTTTCAAAATTCTTGGCAAAATGTATTCCTGACCAATTCCAATACAAATATTTTTTTATTGCATAAAATATTTTTCCAAAAAAAATTCGTAGTTTTGATCTCTGTTTTGGTTTTTCCACAAAATATCTTTTATGCTTTCTTTTTCAGATTTTCTTTTACCCGGTATTTCACCACTTTTGTAATCAAACTATAGGGCACAGGTTTATCAAGAGGAAATTTCACCGAACCTTTTGCCCCTTCGTATTTTGCAAATTCTTTTTCAAATGCTCGAATGCCCGATGGAGCGGGATAAAATCCAATATGATGTTTAAATCCACCAAAATGCACAAGATTCCCATTTTGCACAAAAGTAGGAATACCGTATTTCATGGCTTCCTCGGCTTTGGGTGCTGCTTTGGCAATGGTTTCCCGCACTTTTTGTAGTATTGTTTGCACCTCTTTTGGGAAAGTTGCAATATAGGTATCTATGTTTTGTTTGACATTGGATTTCATAACGAAGGAATTTAAATATTTTTCATAAATTCATCACTTTCGTAAAAATTATCTTCATAATATTTTACTGCCTTATCAATAATTCCAATATTTTTTATAGGCGCATTCTCTTTTGAAAAAAATTCTTTGATAAACTCGGCAGCCACTTCAATATCAGGAACCACAGCATCACAGGGCACCGCGACAAATACATGAACCCAATTTTTATATTTCTTCCCCATGATCTCAGCTTCTTGTTTATGAAATTTTCCACCAAGCGGAGCGAGACCAACAAGGGGTTTGTGGTAATATTTGGCAATAAGCATTTCTTGGGATCCGCCAACGCTAATATCATCGGTCAAATTTACAATCACGAGATCCGCGGATTTGATCATAAAACTGTCCCGGCCAAATACGAGTTCAGAATTATTTTTATCAAGGTGAAAATTTTCGTCGGTCTTAGTCGGGTCAAGATTTACTATTTCCATACTTACTAAATCCCCGAGTTTTTGACAAAAAGCGTCTCTCCAATCGTGTGTCCCAAATACAGAATCTGGGGATACTTTCCCGGCAATATATACTTTCAATTTTTTCATACAAATCATTTCTTTTTTACATCATTTTTGACCATCTTCACAATCTCCGGAAACTCCGAAACTTGAAAATGCCCTTCTATGTGGTCATACACAATAATCGTGGCATTTTTGAGCTTAGCGGCATACTTTTTTGCCTGCGAAGGTGGCACCACCGGATCATTTTTTGAAAAAAGCAAATACAAATTTTTGGAATTTTTCTCGAGCAGTGACAAATCTGACTTAAGTTTAAATCCACCAACCAAATCTTCTCCTGTAATTCGGTTATCAAATGGAGGACAGACAAGATAGGTAGCGATAGGTTTTCTTCGCAGTTTATTTTCCGATAAATACCTTGCCAAAAATATTCCTCCAAGAGAATTGCCCATCAAAATAAAGTTTTTACCCAGCTTCGGCAAAAATTTTTCAAAATGAATTTTCCAATCACTGTATTTTGCATTTTCTGAAAGTGGCATTCGTGGATAAATTATCTGAAAATTTTTTCCGAGTTTCTTTTCAAACCAGCGACCACTCCAACTTTCTTTTTTTTCAAGTGATATCTCGCGAGTGTTCAAATACTTCAAATAATCCTTTTGGTTTTTGAAGGTCATTCCACCGTGAATATACAAAATTTGTATTTGTGACATATTTTTCTAATACAATTCTCTATTTTTAAATGGAATAAGTGCAAAAATCACCGCTTCAATATAAAATGTTGCCCGATCAAGGACGTCCCCCGTCAATATCCCTACCGCACCATTTGCTTGTTTGGAATTTGTCCTTTGAAATACCATATCGTCAGCAATACCGAGCTCAATACCCGACTGCACCAAAGTACGAATTTTTTCAGGAAGAAAAAATACTCCGGTTTTTCCCTTGCCCTCGCAGTCCAAAGAGAGGACGACAACCCAGGCAAAGGCTTCC
>CAZQRI010000114.1:0-2630 GCA_964595805.1 uncultured Gammaproteobacteria bacterium | reverse complement strand
ATTCAAACAGCAAACTACAATGTCTATCCTCAATACGAATATAGTGACAAAGGAGTTCAAACGCTCAAGGGCTATCAAGTTTCACAAAATGTGAGTATAAAAATTCGTAACTTGCAAAATTCTCAAAAAGTTTTGGCTCTTGCAGGTGAACTTGGAATCAATAATGTGAGTGGTATTACTTTTACTATTGATGATAGAGAAGTATACAAAGCACAGGCTCGTGAAATTGCTATCCAAAAAGTTCAAGCCAAAGCTGCAGCATTATCAAGTTCTCTTGGAGTGCATATTGTGGGTATTGTCAACTATAATGAATACGAAGGTGGACAAAATGATTATCCACTCTATAAAGCAAATATCATGGCCGACAGTGTAGGAGCTGTTGCACCAGCCCCAAGTATTGAGCCTGGAAGTACTGATGTTCTCTTGAATGTGAGTGTAACCTACCAAATTCAATAGTTTGCATAGAAACTTCAAATTCTGATACAATAGACAGGTAATTTACCTGTCTTTTTGTTTTTATGATACAAACATCTATTCGGAGTGTTTTTGCTCGCGAAATCCTTGACTCACGTGGAAATCCAACTGTTGAGGCGATTGTCACCCTTCATGATGGTTCTTTTGGAATTGCTGCGGTTCCAAGTGGGGCTTCTACGGGCTCACATGAGGCAGTAGAGCTTCGTGATGGGGGAAAGCGTTATCGAGGTCAGGGAGTGCTCAAAGCTGTAAAAAATGTGAATGAAAAGATTTCTCCTATGCTTTTGGGGCGAGATGTCAAGGATCAACGCTCTATTGATAATGCCATGCTGGAACTGGATGGCACAAAAAATAAAAAGAAACTGGGTGCCAATGCTATTTTGTCTGTTTCTCTTGCGAGTGCTCGAGCCGCAGCTCTTTCACAGGGGCTTCCACTGTATCAATATTTGCGAAAAGCATTTGATCTTAAGTATGACTCTTGGAGAATGCCGGTGGCAACCATGAATGTGCTCAATGGTGGTGTCCATGCAAGTAATGGCTTGTCTATTCAAGAATTTATGATTGTGCCTCAGCACAAGAAATTTTCAGAACGAGTTCGTATTGGTTCTGAAGTATTTCATGCCCTCAAAGCTCTGTTGAAAAAAAATAAATTGAGTGTTGGTGTAGGGGACGAAGGTGGATTTGCTCCAACTTTGAAAAATAACGAAGAAGCCTTGAAATTGATCATGAAAGCGATTGCTGAGGCTGGATATAAGGCTGGACGCGATGTGAAAGTTGCTATGGACATGGCTAGTTCTGAATTTTATAAAAATGGAAAATATTATTTTGAAGGAAAAAAAGCAATCAGTGGCGACGGCATGATTGCCCTTGTAAAAAAATGGGTAAAAAAATATCCTTTTGTATCAATTGAAGATCCATTGTCAGAAGATGATTGGAAAAATTGGGCAAAATTGACTGCTGAACTTGGAGATAGTCTCCCTCTTGTGGGTGATGATTTGTTTGTGACCAATGTAGAGCGTTTGGCTATGGGAATTGAACAAAACGTTGGAACCGCTATTTTGATCAAACTCAATCAAATTGGAACTTTATCCGAAACAATCGATACTATTTTGCTTGCTCAAAAAAATAATTATAAGGTTTCTGTTTCGCACCGATCGGGTGAAACTGCCGATACATTTATTGCGGATCTTTCTGTGGCAGTAAATTCTGACTTTATCAAAACTGGTTCTATGAGTCGAAGCGAGCGTATTGAAAAATATAATCGTCTCATGAAGATTGAAATGGAACTGGAAAAATAATCATAGTATGTTGGAAGCGATCGTACTGACACGGCAGAGTTTCAAAGAGTGTGACGAAATAATTTCACTCTATACGAAAGAAAAAGGAAAAATTGAATTGACAGCTCGGAGTACAAAAAAGTTTCTCAGTAAAAATAGTCCTTTTTTGGAACCATTTTCTTGTGTGGAACTTGCTTTGGTTCCAGGAAAAGATATTCAGTATATTACGACAACTCAGTCACTTGAGTATTTTTCTCATATTCGAAAAAACTTGCAAAAATCTTGGCAGGCTGGATTTCTTGTAAAGTGGCTTGCCGGAGTGCTCAAACCCTATGAAAAAAATAGCCAGGTATATGATCTTCTCATGTCTTGGCTTGTTTTTTTGAATACGGTGCCAGAAACAAAGGGGGTACTTTTGGATGCGGTTGTTTTGAAAATGCTTTCGTTTTTTGGATTTGAACCAAATTTGTCGGAGTGTGTTTTTTGTGGGCGAGAGTTGAAGGAAGAAAAAATGTTTTTTTCATTTTCAAGTGGGGGTCTTATTTGTCATAATGATACCTTGCAAAATCGTGAAGAAGTGACTACTCCTTTGACGCTTTCAACCCTTTTGGCTTTGCGATATGTTTTGAATAGGAGTTGGCGAGAAAGTATGGCTTTTGTTACTCCAGAGTTATCAAAAGAGATACACAAAATTGTGTATCTCTATAGTATGTATGCTCTGGAAAAAGAATATCCAGATTGGGTATTAGAGTCAATTTAGGATTTTTTTTCAATGATGAGCGTGTCCTCGTTGATATCAATTTTTATTTTATCTCCATCTTGTATTATTCCTTGGATAATCATGAGGGCAAGTTTATCAAGGACTTCACTTTGGATAAC
>CAZQRI010000113.1:0-2673 GCA_964595805.1 uncultured Gammaproteobacteria bacterium | reverse complement strand
GGATTTTTTTTGGAATATTATTTTATTTCTTTGATGACTTTGTTCATTGCAAAACGAACTTTTGGCCAAGATGCTTGTTCGTCTTCGCTTGATCGAAATCCGACTGCACAAATAGCGTAGGCAGCGTAGCCTTCGTCGCGAATGCCAAGGATTTTTTCTACCGCACTGCTGTCGAAGCCTTCCATTGGGCAGGCATCAATGCCATTTTGAGCCGCAGCAGAAAGGATGAATCCAAGGGCAATGTAGGCCTGGCGGGCAGACCAAGCGTCGATGCTGCCGTCGCTGGCTCTGTGTGCCACAGCGCCATTCATCATTTGTCGGTAGCCTTCGAGTGCTTCAAGAGGCATATTGCGAGTTTTGCTAATATCTTCTACAAAAGCAGTAACGTCGTTTTCATTGAGTCCAAGACGTGCTGCGATTACAAATACATGGGATGCATCGGTGATTTGTGCCTGATCATAGGCAACTTTTCGAATTTCGGCACGAATTTCTGGGTTGGAAACGAGATAAAACTTCCATGGTTGAAGTCCAAAAGAAGAAGGAGCCAGGCGAGCTGCGTCTTTGAGCAGTTCAAGTTGTTCTTCGGAGAGTTTTTTGTTTGTGTCGAATTTTTTGGTAGCATAGCGCCACAAAAGTTTTTGGGTATAGTCCTGCATAGGGAACTGGATAAAAATAAATAACTTGAGTATAATAGGATACTCGAGGATATTCTATTATAGAGATAAAAAACACTATGGTCAAGACTGTAAAAACCCTTAAAAAGGTTATCAAAGAGAAGCAAAATCCACAAAAGGCTCGTGTTTTGCAAAGTTTTTTCAAAACAGGCAAAGGACAGTATGCTGAGGGTGATATTTTCTACGGCCTTAGCGTTCCAGAATCGCGTGTACTTGCCAAAGAGTTTCAAGATGTAGCCTTTGAAGAAATTCCAGAACTTTTGCATTCAAAAATTCATGAAGAACGTTTGATCGCCTTATTTTTGCTTATTGAAAAATTTCAAAAAGGAGACGCCTTACAAAAAAAGAAAGTAGTTGATTTTTATCTTGATTCAACAGCCTGGATCAACAATTGGGATTTGGTAGATACGAGTGCTTATAAAATTCTTGGAGAATATCTTTTGGAGAAAGAAACAAAAATTTTGACGCGTTTGGTGCAATCAAAAGATCTTTGGGAAAAGCGAATTGGAATAGTTGCGACATTTGCTTTTATTCGAAAGGGACGACTCGATGAAACATTTCGTTTGGCAAAAATTTTGATGAAGGACAATCATGATCTCATACACAAAGCTGTGGGCTGGATGCTTCGTGAAGCAGGAAAGCGTGATCGAATTCCGCTCGAAGTATTTTTGGAAGAATATGCTGCGCAGATGCCTCGCACCATGCTTCGTTATGCGATTGAAAAATTTAATTTGCAGGAAAGAAATTATTACCTCAAAAAAAAGTAATATGTCGGAAATTGAATTTGTTTTGCGTCGACGTCGTGGGGTGAAGCGTGTGAGCATTCGTGTTGGCATTGGTGGAAAGGTAACCGTGTCGGCGCCACTTTCTGTTCCAGAATTTTTTATCCGAAAATTTGTACAAGAAAAATCCGAATGGATAGAAAATGCAAAAAAACAAATACAAAAAAAAGAAGCTGAACAAGAGACAAGAATACAATTTCCAAGTTTTGAATCGAGTAAGTCTCGGGCAAAAAAGTTGCTTCTGGAGCGTGCACGCTATTGGGCAGATCAATATGGTGTAACATTTGAACGGGTGAGTATCAAGCGGGCAGCAACACGTTGGGGAAGTTGCTCGAGCAAGGGGAACCTCAATTTTCATTATCGTCTGTATTTTTTACCAGAGGAGCTTGTGGTGGTGCATGAAATTTGTCATTTGATTGAAATGAATCATTCGAGGGCTTTTTGGAAAGAGGTAGAACGGACCATGCCGGCTTGGCGAAGTTACAAAAGACAATTGCAAAAATTTGTGTTATAGTGAAAAGAGAAAACATTTAATTTCTGTATTTTTATTTGTATGCGCAAAATATCACTTTTATTTATTACGCTTATTTTGTTATCGATAGGCTGGTGGTATATGGTAACACATCCTGCTGTGGTGCAAGCACCGGCTGTTTCTACTGTCCCTACGAGTACCATTACTCCAGAACCCTTGGTAACGACAACGGCGCCGATTGTGACATCAACTCCCGAAGCAAAAATTATTTTGGATATACTCAAACCTGGAAGTACTCTCAAGAATCCACTTACTATCACAGGAAAGGCTTTGGGAGTTTGGTATTTTGAAGGGAGTTTTCCGGTAGAGCTTCGTGATAGCAATAACGTTCAGCTCGCTCTTGAACCAGCTACTGCACAAACTGATTGGATGACAACAGATTGGGTGCCTTTTACGGTAACACTCAATTTTCCTGCTTCTACAACAGGTACGGGTTTGTTGATTTTTCACAAGGATAATCCATCTGATGATCCATCTCGAGACGAGGCGTATCAGATGGTGGTGAATTTTTAAGGTGAAGATATTGAACATGGAGAGCCTGTGCATAAAATCACTTGCAATATTTTTTATTTCACTGTAAGGTAGATATATATGAAACAATTTGCACGAAAAAATAATAACAATAATAACCCTTCATGATGCAGGTGAGTTTTTCATATTTCTAAAATATAAAAAAGACTCTCCT
>CAZQRI010000112.1:0-2686 GCA_964595805.1 uncultured Gammaproteobacteria bacterium | reverse complement strand
AATAGTCGCTGGGAATTTCAAGATGCCAATTGGTGGCCAGATTTTCCAGCTTCTGCACAAAAAATGGCTTGGTTTTATCAACATGGACGCAAATCAACCGTGGATGGTGTTATTGCGGTGAATGCAAGTGTTTTTGAAAAGCTTCTTTCTGCTATTGGTCCGATTCAAAATGAAAAGCATGATGTGACACTGAGCGCGGCAACAGCACTTGATCAATTGCAATACAAAGTTGAAGTTGACTACGACACGGTTTCAAATACACCAAAAGCAATTATTGGAGATTTGGCAGCACAACTTTTGACAGAGCTTCCAAAACGAAATACTGCAGATGCACTCAAAATTTTGGTTACATTGCATGACTCTTTGCAAAACAAAGAAATTCAAGCCTATTTTGTAGATAAATCTACGGAAGAAACAATGCAGCAATTTGGTTGGGCAGGGGATATTGTCAAAAACGACCCGCATCAAGATTATCTTTTTGCTGTCAACACAAATATTCAGGGGCAAAAATCAGATGCCAAAATTACACAAGAAATTGAACACCAGGCCGAAGTTCAAGAGGATGGGACTGTTATTGATACCGTGCTTATTCGTCGTACTCACTTGGGTGTTTCGGGCGAAATTTTTACAGGAAAACCCAATATTTCCTATCTTCGTATTTATGTACCAGAAGGCGCAGAACTGCTTGATGCTGGTGGTTTTAGTACTATTGCTGATACTTCATTTCGTCCACCTCAAGAATGGACGAACGACGATATAGATTTATCCCAAAAAGAAATTGGAAGAAGATTTGATTCCAAAACAGCAACAGAAATATATTCTTCTTTTGGAAAAACAGTATTTGCTAATTGGGTTGTAACGAATCCAGGAGAAAGTTCCGAAGTGTTTTTTAGTTATCGTATTCCCAAATTGGTCAATATGTCAGAGGATCCAAAAGTAACACCTCACAAATGGGAAAATGCATTTTTTGGAGCAAAATCCTCAGAAGCGTCGAGGTATAGTTTGATTGTCCAAAAACAATCTGGTATTGAAAGTAATTTTACTTCTACTGTAATTTATCCAAATTCTTGGCATCCTGTATGGAAGTCTCGTGAAGATATTGACCTTGCCTTGAATGGTGGAATATTTAAAAGTCTCTTAAATAAAGATGAGGTATATGGTCTTGTAATGGAAAAATAATATGCATAAGAAAAAAACAAAAACAAAAGACGAAGTGAGTGAGCAACTTGTTGAAATATACAAAAACAAAGATGGCTCACTTCCAGATATGACAAATTTTCAAAAGCGTAAATCGAGTCGAACTCTCCGAGCTTTTTTTGTATTTTTATTTTCCTGTCTTTGTCTTGCTGCAGTACTTTTGTCCGGTGTTTTTTTCTTCAAATCTTCGTCAACTTTTTCAAAAGAAAATGTACAGGTATCAGTAACAGGTGAAGATAATATTCGTTCTGGTCAGGTAACACACTACCGTATTCGTTATTATAATGGTGAAAATGTTCCTGTGACAAAAGCAAAAGTTTTGGTCCATTATCCGCTTGGATTTGTATTCAAAGAAAGCAGTGTCCCCGCTGCAAATAATAAAAATGACGAATGGGATCTGGGGACACTCTCTGCCCAAGAAAATGGTTTTATTGATGTGTATGGAACTTTGTATGGAGATATTGGGGCAGAAGAATCCCTCCGAGTATTTTTGAACTATACACCAGCCAATTTTAGTTCGGAGTTTCAGGCGGTGGGTATTGTAAAAGTTACTATTGGAGAATCTCCCGTAGCACTTTCTGTTACAGCTCCATCGACGACTCTTCCTGGTTCTCCAATTACTCTTGTATTTACTTTGACGTCTCGTGATCCATCGAGTTCTCTCCAAAATTTGGCATTGGTCGTTGATCCTGGTCCAGGATTTATACAAAAAAGTAGTAATCCGGCGAGTGATAATTTTGGTGCTTGGACTTGGAGTATCCCAAATATGAAGGGAGAAAAAAGCATTACTATTGTGGGTTCTTTTACTGAAAATTCAGGATTAAGCGATTATACCCTCAAAGCAAAAGTTATTGGAACTCCGCTTGCTGGACAGGCTCAAACATTTATTTTGGCACAAAAAGAATATCATGTTACTTTTGATAAAAATCAATTTGGCGCAGAGTTTACAGTGAATGGTGCCAGTGATGCACTTTCTGTTTCACCAGGCGAAGACTTACGAGTGCTTGCAAATATTAAAAATAATTTAACAAGTCCTGTAAAAAATATTCATACGTCTGTGACTTTTGATGCTCCAAGTTTTCAAGATAAAAGTATTTTAAATTGGAGTAAACTCAATGATAAAAACAAAAATACACTGACAGGAACACAAGTTGGTACGGATATCCGCCGTGCTGTTATTTCTTGGGAAAATTTGACCCAAATCGCATTTAGCGTTCCTGTTAAGACAGCAGGGGAGGCGCCTCTTGTCAATTTCAAAGAACATGTCATTCATGCAACACTCGAGGTACAATACGAAGTGGATGGACAAAAGAAAGTCTTTGTTTCAAATCCTATTGAAATAATCCTCAATTCAGATGTGGCTTTGCAATCAAATATTGAAAAAAAGATTAATGACGCTGGGAAAGATCAATTCTCGGTAACTTGGAATATCCAAAATACTTCACACGAAATTCAAAATGCAGTTTTAAGTGGAGAAATTTATGGGGAT
>CAZQRI010000111.1:0-2803 GCA_964595805.1 uncultured Gammaproteobacteria bacterium | reverse complement strand
GAGGTAACCCTTGAAATTTGTAAACAGCTTGCTGCGACAACCTATGTGAGTGGTGCTGGTGCAAAAGTATATCTCGATATTGAAAAGTATAAACAAGAAAATATACATGTGTATTTTCAAGAATTTCATCATCCGGTCTATCCACAAAAAAGCACAACAGAATTTGTATCGTATGTATCGAGTATTGATTTGTATGCAAATTGTGGTAAAAAAAGTTTTGATTTCATTCAAAATGGAAATCCTCAAAAATTTGATATTTCATAAGTATGGAAAATTTAGAACTTTCAATTCAAAATATAAAAAAACGTTTGGATACTTCGAATAAAGAAAAATTGCTTTGTCTTTCTACAACTGCAAATTTGAATAATCCGGATGTGTTTTTTGGAGGGATTCGTGAAACTCCTACAACGATTGCTGGAAATATCATTGTTCGAACACTTGATAATGTAGAGCATATTATTGAAAATTTTGATGGTTATGTTTCTTATTTTTTGATCGACTGCGAAATAAAAAATGAAGTTCCAAATCTCGAGGCCTATGCGCTGACACGTGTGCACAAAAGTAAAGTCTTGGTGTATAAACCAAATGATTTTACCGTTGCGTCACTTGATATGCTTCTTGCTTGTACTCGAGGATCACTCCGTGGTCAAAAAGTAGCTATTATTGGTCTTGGAAATGTAGGGGCAAAAATTGCTTTGAAACTTTGTGAACGTGGTGCAAACATTTTGGTGTATGAGAGAGCTCAAGAAAGAATGAGTACTGTGATTACAGGACTCAATATTACCAAACGCAGTGATACCAAAATTCTTGGTTTTGCAAGTCCAATGGAAGCGGTACAGGGAGCGGATATTGTTTTGGGATGTACTCCTGGAATTCCTGCTATTGATAAAACTATGGTTGCAAGTTTGAATAGAGGTGCCATGATTGTGGATGTTGGTAACGGTACTTTGAAAGAAGATGGTATTGTTGAAGCACGAAATCGTGGTATTGAAATACATGTTCTTTCAAGTTTTGGAGGTTATCTTGGAATGATTGAAGATTGGCTCTTTCAAAGAAAAATGCTTGCGGGGGCTCGACAAAAACAATTTGATGGTTTTACTTTGATTGTTCCAGGAATTTTAGGAGCATATGGAGATATTTTGGTAGATTCGATTGAAAACATGACACGTGTGATTGGACTTTGTGATGGAAAAGGGGATATAATGCCGATCGATGAAGCAAAACATTTTGTAGAAAATATTGCTTCGACTTCTGCAAATAAAGAAACATTAGAAAAAATTAAACAATTGTATCTTTAATATATGCTCAAAAATCATAAAATACTCATCACTGGTGGAACCGGGTCGCTTGGGAAGGCGCTGGCTTCTATCTGGGGTAAAGATAATAAACTCGTAGTGTATAGTCGCAACGAAGAACGCCAGTACGAAATGATGAAGGAATTCAATAACCCAAATATTAGTTATCGTATTGGAGATGTGCGTGATACCGAAACTTTGAAATATGCGCTTCGTGGCTGTGATATTTTGGTGCATGCAGGGGCGATGAAAGATTTGATCATGATTGAAGATCAGCCAACGCAGGGATGTCTCAATAATATTGATGGATCAAAATCTGTGATTCAGGCGGTGATAGAAACGCCCAGTGTCAAAAAGGCTGTTGCAATTAGTACGGATAAAGCAGCGAGTCCAAGCAATGCCTATGGTATGACCAAATATATTATGGAGCGCTTGTTTATTGAGGCCAATAAAAATTCGGACAAAACATTTCTTTGTTCTCGTTTTGGAAACATGATTGATTCCAAAGGTGCGCTGCCAACATTTTGGAAAGAACATCCACACCTCGATGTGAAGATTACACATCCAGAAATGTGCCGTTTCTTTTTTACCCTCAAAGATGCGGTCAAAACAGTGACCGATACGATTGAAAAAGCAAAGGGTGGCGAAATTTATATTCCAAAAATGAAAGCAGCACGTATTTTGGATATTTTGCAGGTTGTGTTTCAAAAAGAAAAATTTGAAGTGATTGGACTTTTTCCTGGAGAAAAAATTCATGAAGATTTGGTGGGGGAGAGTGAACGACATTTTTGTTTTGATATGGGTTCTTATTATGTGATTCGTCCAAATGTTGCAAATAAAAAACCTGTGGAAGCCTTTTCTACACGAAATGCAAAACTTTATACTAAAGATGAAGTAAAAAAACTTATTTACAAATAAAATACTATGTCCCTCGAAAATAGATTGAAAACTCTCGATTATAAGTGTGAAGTCTGTGGATCAAATTCATTTTATCAATATGACTATCCTATTGATCCTGCTCCACGAAAAAACCAAATGCTCAAAAGTGAAATTCGTCGATATTTTGCAAATAGTGCAAAATGGATTATTCGACATTTGCTCTTTTGGGATACTACAGACGCGACATTACTCAGTCTGAAAAAACGTGCGAATAATACATTCAATAAAGTAAAATCACCTCGTAAATTGGCACGTGCACTTCGAAATGTGAATAAAGGTTTGGAGCTTTTTGAAAATAAAAAAATTATTATTTGTGATCTTGGTACTATTTATCCAAAGTTGTCAGAAGAAACATTGGTAAAATTTTACTCACAAGATTATTGGGTTGCCGAATCCGGAGATCTTGAAACATGTGAAAATAATCGAACGACTTCTACTTACAAACTTTTGAAAGAACAGTTAAATTTTGCTGACTTGAAAACGGTATTGGAATTTGGTTCTGCCAGTGCCCAACTTTCTCGCTATATTCAAACACATGAAAAGGGTATTGTATTTGATTGTGTCGATCC
>CAZQRI010000110.1:0-2889 GCA_964595805.1 uncultured Gammaproteobacteria bacterium | reverse complement strand
CTCTTTTTTGTTTTCTTTTGCAGCATCTTTGAATCCCTGTGGATTTTGCAAAAATTTTTGGAGGCTAGATTGGAGAGCGGCAGGGTTCTCTGGGGCGATAAGAAGGCTTCCTGGCGTATTTTTGAGTAAACTTGGAATTCCGCCCACAAGTGTGGCAATAATTGGGATTTGGGCTTGGAGAGCCTCGAGAATGGCATAGGGGAGGCCTTCTTTGCGGGATGGAAGGACAAAGAGATCTGCCGCCTTGAGCAGTGTTGCTGCGTTTTCAAGAAATGGAATCAAAAAAATAGTATTTTCGAGGTGAAGGAGATTGATATCTGTTTGGAGACGGGTTCGTTCGGGGCCATCGCCAATAATACAGAGTTGAAGTTGTTTTTGTTCTTCGCTTGAAAGTGTTCCGATAGCTTCTATTAAAATGTCGAGGCCTTTTGTGGGATAGTGATTGGCGATACTCAGGACAAGCAGTTTTGTCATGTCGATATATGAGTTCTGTGTCAGAAGTTTTTCTCGGGCTTGTTCTTTTGGAAGAAATGCAATATTGGGCATACCAAGAGCAATGGTATGAAGTTTGTCTTTACTGATGTGGAGCTCTTTTTGGGCGACAAGGCGGTCTCCGTCGGAAAGTACGATGAGAGCGTCTTTGAATTTGGCACTGTATTGTTCAATAGAGTGGTAGAGTTTTTTTCGGAGAGGAGAGAGAGGTTCGAGAAAAACCCAGCCATGGGCAGTATAGACAATTTTTGTGTTTGTATTTTTGGCGAGGCTTCCGAGAAAGCCGGCTTTGGAACTATTGAGGTGGACAATATCTACTTGGAGTTTGCGATACAGATTTTTGAGTTCTTGTATTGCCAAAAGATCATGAAGGGGAGAAATTTCACGTTTGAGGTGTTTGAGGGGGTAAATTTGTATATTTGGATTTTCTTTGTTTATTTTTTTTCGAAAGGCTTGGTAATCATCGCTGCCAATAGCAAGAGAGACTTCAAAAAATGGGCCAAGATGGCTGGCGAGCTCGAGGACGTATTTTTGGGCACCACCCCAAAAGCCCTGTGTGATGACAAAAAGAATTTTTACTTGACTTTTCATATGTAGTGTAGAATAATATATTTGGCCTAAATATGCAAGATAATACAGCATTGAAGAAAAAACCCGAAATTTCCGTCCTCATATCCGTTTATAATGGGGATGTTTTTTTGCGTCCAGCACTCGAGAGTATCTTAGAGCAAAGTTTTTCTGATTTTGAATGTATTGTGATTGATGATGCTTCGAGTGATCAAACGGCGAAAATTTTGGCTGAATATGCGAGTAAAGATGTGCGTATTCGTATTTTTAAAAACGAAAAAAATGTAGGTTTGACTGCTTCTTTGAATAGGGGGCTTTCGCATTGTGAAGGAAGGTATGTTGCGCGTATGGATGCTGATGATATCGCATCAAAAGAGCGTTTTATGACACAGTATTGGTTTATGGAAGAGCATCCAGATGTTGCGGCTTCGGGGTCTTGTGTGGCGGTGATTGACGAATCGGGAAAACTTTTGGGAGAAAAAAATCTTGCTTTGACCTATGAAGAGATAAAAAGTAAGATGCTTTTTAATAATCAGTTTATTCATAGTACATTATTTTTTCGGACAGATATTTTGAAAAGTCTTGGAGGCTATGATGAAACATTTCAAAAAAGTCAGGACTATGAACTGATGCTCCGTTTGTGTTCTCGCTATCCCGTGGTAAATTTGAAAGAAAAGCTTTTGCAATTTCGTTTGCATGGGGACTCACTTTCTTGGACGAATCAAGATCAACAAAAGTTTGCAATTCGTGCGAGGTGGATGGCAATTAGAAAATATAAATTTCCATTTTTTTTGGGACTCTGGCATATTGTTTTGCGATGTTTGTGGATGATGGTACCAAAAAAAATAAAGATGATGTACAAAAAGAAAAGAATGCAAGATTTACTGCAACAGATATGAACGAGAGTGTAAAGCCAAAAATTTTGGGAGTTTTTTTTACCTATGGGGTATCTGCTTCGATGTGGAAAAAACAAGGCATGCTCTCACGTGAAATTTCTTTGTATCAGGCTTTGCTTCAGAATCCCTTTGAAAAAATATATTTTTTTACCTATGGACTTGAAGATCCAGAAGTGATTGTGTCCTTGAAGGAAATGGGAATTATGGTAAAAGAAAAAAAGAGTATTTTGCCAAATTTTTTGTATTCATTGTTACTGCCCTTGTTGTATAAAACAGAATTGAGTGAATGTTCGGTGTACAAAACAACGCAGATGTTTGGCTCTTGGACTGCGGTGCTGGCAAAGTGGATTTATAAAAAACCACTGCTGGTGCGTGCGGGATTTGCACTCTCTACGAATCTTCGTGGACAGGGATTTTTGAAGCGTTTGCTTGCTCGTGCGGTTGAAATTTTTGCTTTGAATAATGCAGATCAGGTTTTGGTAACAACAAATGCCATACGAGATTTGTATGCAAAAAGTACTTCGCGTATTCAGGTGATCCCAAATTTTGTGGATACCAATTTGTTTGTCCCAAATAGGGAAGTGCTTGGTGGAAAGATTCGTCTTTTGTTTGTTGGGCGTTTGTCCTATGAGAAAAATATTGAAAATTTGATTTTGGCTATAAAAAATAAGGCAAATTTTCAATTGACTCTTGTTGGAGAGGGTCCTGATCGAAAAAAATTGGAGGCTCTTGCCTTGGGAAGTGCGGCAACGATTCATTTTGTGGGATCAGTACTCTATGAAAAATTACCAGAATATTATGCAGGGGCAGATATTTTTGTGTTGCCAAGTCTGTTTGAAGGACATCCAAAAGTATTGGTAGAAGCAATGGCAGCGGGATTGCCGATTGTAGGAACTCGGGTGCGTGTTATTGAAACCTTGTTTGAAGATCATGT
>CAZQRI010000109.1:0-2941 GCA_964595805.1 uncultured Gammaproteobacteria bacterium | reverse complement strand
TGAAGTTCGATAGAACGACGTGCGGTAGCTTTTGGAGTCACCGTAATATCTGTAATAATATCATTTTTGAGTGTCAAAGTAACGCCAATTTCTTCTGGACCAGCCGGAGATTTGTAAGAACCTACAGTACTATAGGTACCATCTTTGTATGTATGTGTTGAAGCCGAAGATGGAGTTTTTGGCACAGAAGAAGTTACTACAGCTGGAGTTTCCGTAACAACGGGAGTTGCAACTGGAGTTTCGGTTTTTACAGGAGTTACCGGTGTTACTTGTGCTGGAGTTTCGCTTCCACAACCAGAAAGGGCCAGAGCCGCAAGACTCATACTTGATAAAATAACGGTATTTTTTTATTCATATAAGAGTACACTTACGTCGCAAAGTATATTGCGACGATTCATTAATTAAAAAGTATCTAAATATCAACGTAGTATATACTATATTACTACAAGCATCAAGAGTAAAATATTTCACACTCTCTCTGCACAAGAAGAACCTGCCACATAGCCAGTTGTCCAACACAGTTGCAAACTATATCCCCCAGAAGGTCTATCAATATTGAGCACATCCCCAACCAGATAGAGCCCCGAAACAATACGCGACTCCAAAGTCTTGAAATTGACTTCCTTGAGGTCCACGCCCCCAGACGAAATAATGGCTTTATTTGCTCCCAAAAGCCCCTTTACATTGAGTGGAATCGCTTTAAGGAGCTTTACGAGAGTCAGGCGCTGTTCACGAGTCACAGAGTGATTTGGGGTATCTGCAGCAATCTGCGCCATTTCCAAAATTGGAGCCACCAGAGACGAAGCAATCACATGTGCCAAAGTATTTTTAATCAGTTTATTACTTTCTTCAATCAAATGATTTTGCAGTTCCGCGCGCAGTGCCGCATGATCAAGGTGTGGAAAAAGATCAAGAAAAAGAGTGACTGGACCATAGGGCAGAATATCCCCTATTTCCTTACTCATATTGAGCACCGTTGGACCACTAATACCCACATGCGTAAAAAGTAATTTCCCTTTTGCCACAAATTGTTTTTTTTCTTTTTGATAGGCCGTCAGTCGGATATTTTGGAGTGTGACTCCAAAAAGTTTTTTAGCCCAGGCATCTTTGAGAGCAATAGGAACAAGAGCAAAATCATTATCTATAATCGTATGACCCATTTTTTTGAGCCAATTGAATCCCTCTCCTGTAGAACCCGTTTCTGGATGCGAAATACCACCTGTTGCAACAATACAAGATTTGGATTGAAATTCATTTTTATTTTTTGTTTTTATACTAAAAATTTTTGTATCCGAATTCTGAGTCAGAGAAGATACTGCCACATTTGTTTGTATTTTGACCCCATACTCTTGCATATACATTGTCAGTACATCCAAAACAGATTGTGATTTGTCTGAGACAGGAAATAATCTTCCTTCATTTTCTTCTTTGGTCAGCATCCCGCGAGTATGAAAAAATTCAAGTGTTTCAGAAACAGCAAATTGTGAAAATGCCGAAAAAAGAAATTTACTATCTTTTTTATATTTTTCTGCGAGTATACGAATGTTTGTTTTGTTGTTGCTGACATTACATCGCCCGCCACCGCTGATAAGCAATTTTTTTCCAAGTGTTGGATTTTTTTCAAGAAGCAGTACCGAAGAGCCCATTTGCGCAGCACGGCCAGCAGCCATCATACCAGCAGGACCCCCACCAACAACGATGACATCCCAAATTTTATTTTGCATCAAATCTCTTTTCATAGACTTCAATAGTAACAAAAAGCTCGTCAGAAGGCAAAAAAAATACCACTGCAATAGTGATATTCTTTATCCGCCCCTCCTTTTCCTCCTTTCCTGGAACGGGGCTTGCTGCTGAGAATCAGGTGCCGTCGGTCTCACCGCGGTAGACGACGCAGAGGTGATAGGCACCGTAACTGTGATCCTCGTTGATGGGACAGTGAACGAAGAGGGTATGGCCCCGCGCACGCAGCACATCCACGATCCAAACCATGAAGACCTCTTCGAAAAGGCGCTCCAGCTTGACATAGCCGTTCAGCAGCGCCAGAGTCCCGTCGACCCACTGGACATTGGCGATGTAGAGACGGCTTCCCGTCACTTCCAACAACTGAACCACCTGGTCCGAAGATCCCAGGTGAAGAACGCCCCGCTGTGCCATGCTGAAAGAATCCTGCCCCAGCGCCACGAAACGCCGACGCGAACCCTCGAGCGTCGACACTGCATGCCGACGAATGCCCTCACGCGGAGGGCCTTCCCGAGGCAAACTCAGGTCCTCACCCGCAACACACTCAATGATCTCATTGACAAAATCCCGCAAGGTCTTCTCGTCCATATTTGCCCTCCTCCAGGGACAGTTGTTGTCCGCCCATTGTATAGCAAATACATATTTTGTCAAGAGAGAATACTTGTAAAAAAGGCTAAAAATGCTACAATACTGCCATATGCAGCTCCCCTACCGAAAACCCGGAAAATACAGCCAAGTCCCTACAGACAACCTCATGACCGAGGCCAAATTTAAAGAACTTCAAAAAAAACTCGCTTCCCTCAAAGCCAGTCAACCACAGGCAGCCCGAGACGTAGCCCGCCTTGCCGAAATGGGAGATTTTTCTGAAAATGTCGAATACCAACTTG
Organism: uncultured Gammaproteobacteria bacterium; assembly: GCA_964595805.1. Taxonomy (GTDB): domain Bacteria; phylum Patescibacteriota; class Patescibacteriia; order Magasanikbacterales; family UBA922; genus CAYTKU01. The sequence continues at coordinate 314 of CAZQRI010000109.1, read as the reverse complement.
CCAAGGGCCGCCTTCGTGGTATCAACCAAAATATTACAAAAATTGAATTTGACCTCGAACACGCCGAAATTATTCAAACAAATAAAAATTCTGACCGAGTAGAAATCGGAAGCACTGTCACCGTAGATAGCGAAAAAGGCACAAACGCATTTCAAATACTTGGATCAAGCGAAACAAATCCAGCAAAGGGAATCATCTCACATACTTCCCCTATTGGTTCTGCCCTTCTCGGACACCGAGCCGGAGAAAAAATAAAAATCCACATCGGAAATAAAGATGTGGAATATACCATTGTAAAAATTCACTAAAGTGCA
>CAZQRI010000108.1:0-2942 GCA_964595805.1 uncultured Gammaproteobacteria bacterium | reverse complement strand
CTGGGAGATTAGCGACACGAGGTTCGCTATTGATTTCCTCAACGCCTACGCCAAAAGCAGAGGCGAAGAACGTCGTACCTGGATCCCCAACGAGGATACCTGGTACAAAGAGCTCCAGATCATTCTGGAGAGGTGGGACGAGTTCCCAGAGTCCCTCGATATCGAGGGATGGGTGGCCAGCAAGGAGCGGCTCTTCGAGCTGCTCAGCAAGATCACGTTCCCGATTCCGCCGTAGACGCGAAATTGAAAAAAGCCTGTTGGGGGACAGGCGCGATTCTCAAGAAGAAAATACTTTTTCTTTTTAAGAGTAATCCCGAGGCATTTAGCCTCGGGATTTTTTTCTTTATTGAATACCAGATGGTGTCACTTTGATTTGTCCTTGAAGTCCATTTACATTTCCTTCCAAAGTGTTTGTAATTACATAACTTGTACCATCGCTACTCACATACAGATATTTTCCATCTCCTGGGTCTGCGGGTACCATATCAAGATATGGGGCAGGACAGCCTTTTGGACCAAAACCAGCGGCATTGAGACAACTGCTATTGGGATCACCAAGTACTAGTCCTGGCGCAGGAATCACAGGATAGGCATTGTGATCGGCAAAATACCACTCCATATGCGCCTGCACAGCACGCAAATCAGAAAGACGTTTACTATCTCGAGCTTGCTGACGAGCACTTCCAAGTGCTATCACTCCAAGCACAAACAAAAATACGATAATACCAATAACCACCAAAAGTTCAATGAGAGTAAAACCCTTTTTATTTCTCATACAAATCATTTAAAAATAATTATTTTCTCAAAATATCTTCAATTTTTGCAATCAAATCATCTGGACGAGTATGTGGCTTCAAAATATAATCATGCGCACCAAGATGCAAAGCTCGCACCACATCTTCTTTTTGTCCCAAATGGGTAAATATTATAACAGGAATATGCTTTGTTTTGGAGGCATTTTTCAAAGTTTCAAGTACATGAAAACCATCTAATTTGGGAAGGAGCACATCCAAAATCACAAGACGTGGGCTTTTCTTTTCTACTTCTTTAAGAGCTGCCTCACCATTCCCTACCCAAGTCACTTTATAACCAGCAAGTTCCATCTTTTTTTTATAAATATCTGCCAAAAATTTATCTTCTTCAGCAAGTACAATAGAAACAGGATTTTTTATCATAATCAAACAATATTTCGCATAGCAAGTCCAATAGACACCGCCATTCCAGGTCCCACTCGATCAAGTACACGACGAAGTCCTTGTTGATAGACCACACGAGCCCAAGGATCTCCAACAAAAACTTTGAGTGGAAAATGATCTTGAATATACGAAGAAAAAGGTGGAAAAAGCGCGGCACCACCAGTCAAAATAATTTTCTCTGGACGCTTTTGTTCATTTCCAGACTGACTCAAAAAAAGATCAAAACCATATTGAATTTCTTTGATAACAGGATCAAAAAGAGGCTCCCAAATATCCATAGGAATTTTGGCTCCTTTCATATTTGAAAGATCATATTTTATTTGTCCAGCTTGTTCAGGACTGACTCCAAGGGCAGCAGCAAGCGTCATATCCATACTATTTCCTCCAACCTGAATACTTCGATGAGTTACAGGAACACCCTTATCCATGATAAAAAAATTACTTCTTTCGGCACCAATATCAATAACCATAACGGTTCCACCATCACGTCCAACAAGACAGCGCTCAATAGCAAAGGCTTCGGTCTCAAGTTCTTGAAGCTCAAATCCACCTTTTTGGAAAATAGTCGTATAAAAAGCAATCAACTTTTTTGGGGCCGCTGTTACAAGTACACGAAGATATTTTTGTTGCGCTCCATTTGGAACCGTATCTTTGATAATTTGATGCACAATTTGCATTTCATCAAGTGGCATAGGCAACATTTTTTGCGCCTTTGCTTTGACATGGGTATCAATTTCTTTTTCATCCATCAAAGGAAGCGTAATCACTGCATGAAAAACCTGCGATACAGGAAGACTTGCGGTTACTCGACGAGTTGTTACTTTTGATTGGTCAGCAAGAGCCTTGAGCAAGTTGGCGTATTCTGTTGTACGAACAATATCATCTGCAGATAACAGCGAAGGAGGAGGGACATTTTTTTTGGGAGCGCTTGCTGTTTTTTCTTCAACTTTTGCTTTTTGTAAATTTGGGATAGTTGGAGTATTTGTTTCGCTATGCCAAGTCAATTGCTGTGGATGAATATCCAAAGCCTGATGTGCGATACCATAAGTCCAAAGTTGTGGACGTCCCTTGGTCTTATGCAGTTCTACCATTTTTATACCACCTGCACCAAGATCCACCCCAAGGTATCCTTCGGTTTTTTGAAATACGGACATAGAAAATAATTTTGCAAATCTGCTATCAGATTGTATCTCGATTATACCACAAAATAAAAAAAAGGCCCAGTGGCCTTTTTTTCTTGTTAATAATCACGAAGCTTATGGATAATATCAAAGCTTTGAATTTTTTCCAGTGCTTTGGCTTCGATCTGACGAATACGTTCACGAGTGACATCAAATTCTTTTCCTACTTCTTCAAGCGTATGTTGAACCCCATCGGCAAGTCCAAAACGCATCTCAAGAATTTTTTGCTCACGTGGAGACAAATCTGCAACCGCTTCTTTGATATACCCACGAAGAAGTTCTACTCCCGCAACATGACTTGGTGATGCATTTTTGATATCTTCAATAAAATCTCCAAGTGATGAATCATCATCGCCATCATCTCCGACCGAAGTCTCAAGTGAAATTGTATCCTGTGAAATTTTGATAATATGATGAATCTTGTCTACTTCTTCTCCCATTTCCGCAGCCAATTCTTCTGGAGTTGGATCACGTCCAAGATCTTGCAGCAAACGGCGTTGTGTTTGTTTGAAACGATTGATTGTCTCTACCATGTGCACCGGAATACGGATCGTACGAGACTGAT
>CAZQRI010000107.1:0-3005 GCA_964595805.1 uncultured Gammaproteobacteria bacterium | reverse complement strand
CAAGCGTACTCAAAAAACGAGACAACCAAATATGACCGTCTTTGGGAATAATAAGAACATCAATATCACTCGACGTTTTCACCCCTACCGGCAATAAATTACAAACAAACATTGCATCAATAAATGGAAGCCAACGGAGCTTTCGAGCCGCAAGGCGAGCAATTTTTATTTTTTCTTCTGTATAGGAAATTTTTCGTTCGCGTTTGGCAATTATTTCACTTCGACCAAAAAGAAAATAATAGCCATTTTTCTGTTCAATATTTTGAAAAAGCTTATTTTCTCTCATTATTTCAAGCTCCGCAACAAAATTTGAATACGTCAAAGCAATTGGAGCCTCCCAGAGATACAAAAACAACTCCTCACGGGTGAGAGGATAATCAAAAATATCAAAAAATGCCAAAGTTTTGAAGAGAGATTGAGCAAGGGTATTGTCCATACCCCTAGAGTGTAACTTATTTTGAATCAATAATCAAAGTAATCGGTCCGTCGTTTACAAGCGATACTTCCATGTGGGCACCAAAAATACCGCGAGCGACCACAATTCCTGTACTACGCAACTTTTCAACAAAATAGTTATACAACTTTTCAGCCTCTTCGGGTCTTGCAGCTTCAGTAAAGCTTGGCCGAGTCCCCTTTTTACAATCAGCATAGAGTGTAAATTGAGAAATCACAAGAATCTCTCCACCAACCTCAAGAATATTTTTTTCCATAAAAGAATCCCGGCCAGGATCGGAAAACAAACGCAATTTCAAAATTTTTTCTACAAGCCAATCCGCCGAATTCTCTGTATCTTCATGAGTAATACCCAAAAATAACAAAAAACCGTGACCGATCTGGCCCACGGTTTTATTTTCTACTTTTACTTCAGATGATTGTACCTTCTGTAAAAGAATTTTCATACTAACTATTTCGTAGTGCAACTCCCCTTTCACCCAGAACTTTCAAAGGACGAATCAATTTTTGTTCTTTTTTATGCACTACGGTATCGTATACAATAATTTTTTTCTCTTCAAAACGCGCTACTTGATCTCGATTAATCAAATAATCACTTCCGCTCATTCCTGCATGTTTTACTTGGTACTGAACCACAATTTGCTCGTCCAAATCTATAATCACATCGTACACTTTGCCAAGCTTATCACCTGACATTGTTTCAACGGTCATTTTTTTGAGTTGCGCCAAAGCAATTCGCATAATTATTCAATAATCTTACCTTCAATAACATCTTTTACAATCTTCCCCGATCCAGGAGGAGTGTTTTTCTTTTTCGTAGAATGAAAAATAAATTCTTGTTGTAGAGCAGTAAGAACAGTAGACAAAAGCCAATAGAGCGAAAGACCTCCTGGAAGTTTGAGACCAATCAAAACTGTCATCACAGGAAATACATAGAGCATTTGCTTGTTCATCATTGCCATCATGTTTTCATCTTTACCAGCTTCACCCGCAGCTTTTGGTGAACGCTTGGTTGTCATCATTTTTGTTTGCCAGAATTGGGCGAGACCAGCAAGTACAGCAAAAACAGGACTTGGATTTTTGAGATCAAACAAATGAAGTGTCACAGTATTAATGGTTCCTGGATTTTTGACAAAAGAATACAAAAGACTAAAGTCCTGCCCCGTCAGACCTTTTTGTAAAACCCAGTACAAAGCCAAGAACACTGGAATTTGGATAAGAAGTGGCAAACAAGATCCAAAAGGATTTACTTTGTGCTCTTTGTAGAGCTTCATGGTTTCTTGGGCAAGTTGTTGCTGATTATCTTTGTATTGTTTTTTCAAAGCATCGAGTTTTGGCTGCATATCAGTCAAAGATTTTTGTGCTTTGATAGAACTTGTTGTCAAAGGGTACAAGGCTGCTTTTACCAGAACGGTTACCATCAAAATGACAACTCCAACATCAGGAATAACATTGTAGAGTCCCACGAAAAGATTGAATAATGGTTGGTAGAGAATCGTTTCAAAAAGACCAGACATAGAATATAAGAAAAGAGATTAATATTTCTGAGTATAACAGCCAAAAGTCTCTTTGGCAAGGGTATCCCAGGAATAACGAGGAAGAAGTTTGGCAGCATTTTGCGCTAATTCAAGACGTTTTTGGGGATCTTTCAAGACCTCAAAAAAGATATCTGCCATCTCTTCAAAATTTTCTGGGTCAAAATAGAGTGCGGCATCGCCCAGTACTTCGGGAAGACAACTCCTCTTTGAAGAAACTACTGCTATCCCATGCGTCATCGCTTCAAGTGGAGGCAAACCAAATCCTTCATAAAAACTTGGGAATACATATAACTGTGCATTTTTATACAAAAAAGAAAGTTCATCATCAGGGACAAAACCAGTGTACACAAGATTGCCTGTTTGTTTGAATACAGTATTTTTTAATTGAGTATAAAAAAAATTTTCTTTTCCAACAAGAACCAATTCATAGTCTCTCCCATATTTTTTTTGAAATATATTCCAAGATTCCAAAAGTCCCTTGATATTTTTATGGGGGTAAGCAGCCCCTACATATAAAAGATAGGGTTTTGTAATATTGTATTTTTTTAAAAGAAGAATATCTTCCCCGCTTTGATTTATTTTGCTTTCAAAAGGAGCTTGGTAGGTCACCGTCATTTTAGACATTGGAACATGCAGCGTTTCAAACACATCACGCTTGGTAAATTCACTCGTCACCAAAACATGTTTTGCGCGGCGAAGACCCACACGCACAACAACACGATGTACACAATCTTTTATATAATAAACAAGAGGTCCATGGGTACTTGCTTCACTTCGTGGATAGTGAAACATAATCAAATCATGAATGGTGATAACATATGGACCACGATACAAAAGAGGTACATTGAAATGTGGAAAATGCATGATATCAAGTTTTTCTTTTTGTATAATTTTTGGAAATTTGAGTTGTTCAGCAAAACTATACCAGGCAATAGGTGCAAGAACCTTCTTGAAATTTTTATTTTGAGGTTCAAAGGCATTCCAATTATCACGCTTCAAAAATAATACATATTC
>CAZQRI010000106.1:0-3034 GCA_964595805.1 uncultured Gammaproteobacteria bacterium | reverse complement strand
ATACCTCCATTGCCCTGATCACACATGTCTCAAATACTATCCAAACTACTGTTTAACAAGCAGACGATCTCAAAAATAACAGCACACTCAGTGTCAAGGGTACTATACAAGGTTATCAATGGAAACAAAATTTTTATAATGAAAATCTTCTTCTCCATATCGATAATTTTCTTTATAAAATAAATCCAAAAGATGATGCTCAAGGAGCAGATAATACACATACGAGCAGTTCTATTTTCTTTCGAGAAGATGGGAATAATGATTGGTATTTTGATAACAATAAAAAAACTTTGGTCCAAATTGGAAATCCCAAAAATAATATTTTTCTTCCAAATGAAAATATCAAAAAAATTGTTGATATAAATAACAAACGTATTATTCTCAAAACAGATATAGGACTTTTAATCATCAGCCGTGATGAAAAACAAGAAATAAAATCAATTGCAACAACAAACTTTTTTTACGATACAGAACGAAAAGAATATATTGCTTGGTCTGAGTGGGAACTCTGGACAATATACGACAATGGACAAGTTGCCCTTTTGAATCGTATGAGTGAAGAAATTCAAGATGTCGCTGCCTTTGATAAAGTTGGAGAACTCCTCCTTGTCACAAAAGATAAAATTTTGGGATTCAACCCCGGTTATTATCTTACACACCAACTTATTTCTGGAGTTGATGTAAAAAAAGTATCTATCGATAAAAAAAATAAATGGATCTATTTCTTTGGAACATGGAATAATCAAAAAGGAATTTACAGACTCAAATACTAAAATAAAAAAGACTTGGGTTTTTCCAAGTCTTTTTTTTATATTTACAATACGATACTTACAAGTTTTCCTTTGACATAAATCACTTTTTTTAGTTCTTTGCCTTCAAGATGTTTTATAACATTTTCACAGGCAAGGGCTTTTTGTTTTGCAGCATCTTCTGTGATTTCTGGATCCGCATCAAAGGAATCACGAACTTTACCATTGACTTGTACAACAATCTTTACACTTGTTTCTTTGGCAAATTCTGGATTAAATACTGGCCATGGGGCGTAGGCTACAGAGCCCTCTCCCCCAAGACGATTCCAGAGCTCTTCGGTTATGTGTGGAGCAAATGGCGCGAGCAGTTGTACAAGTGCGATATACGTTTGTCTTGAAACAGCATCTTGCTTTTGTATTTCATTTGAGAGCTGCATCATTTGAGCGACCGCTGTATTGAAATGCATCACCTCAATATCTTCAGTTACTTTTTGAATTGTTTGATGGAGCATAGAAACAATTTCTGGCGCATCATTTGCATCTGTCACTTTATCAAACAAATTCCAAATGCGTTCAAGAAAACGTTTTACACCCACAAGACCATTGGTATCCCAGGCAACGGCCTGATCAAATGGTCCCATAAACATGATATAGGTTCGAAGGGCGTCTGCCCCAAATTGGTCAACCATCTCGTCAGGGTTTACTACATTGCCAAGAGACTTACTCATTTTGCGGCCATCTTGAGCAAGGATCATACCGTGACTCGTGCGTTTTTTGTAAGGTTCTTTGTATGGGACAACACCAATATCATAGAGGAACTGATTCCAAAAACGAGAATAGAGCAAGTGAAGTACGGTGTGTTCCATTCCCCCATTGTACCAGTCCACTTGTCCCCAATAATTGAGGGCATCTTTGCTCGCAAGAGCATTTGGATTTTTTGGATCGAGATAACGAAGAAAATACCAACTTGAACCAGCCCAGTTTGGCATGGTATCGGTTTCGCGGCGTGCTGGGCCACCACACTCGGGACATATTGTATTCACCCATTCGGTCATTGCAGCGAGTGGTGATTCACCAGTATCGGTTGGTTCGTATTTTTCTACTTTTGGAAGAGTGAGTGGAAGTTGATCTTCTGGAAGTGGGATCCAACCATTATTTTCTAATGATGAAAGAATTGAAGGTTCTTGATTTGCACAAAAATGTTCGTCTTCTGAAAGAACAACATGACGAGCCGCGCCAAGTATATTTTGAACTTCTTTTGATTGTTCTTCTGAAATAATAGAAAATCTTTTATCAGCCAACATCAGTATTTTTGATGTATTATTTTTTATTTTTTCAAAATCAAGTTTCCAATCAAAACTTTTTTCCACATTTGCTCTGTCATGATCGTTAAAATTTGCACGAATAAAAGAATCGACCAATACCAATTTAGCAATACGAGTATTTATTTTTTGTAAAATATTCATTGCCACAACTCCACCTAAACTATGTCCGAGGATAATCGTATTTTCATCTATTTTTGCATTATCAAGAACATATTGTGTTTGCTCTGCAATAGTTGGTTCATTGGTATTTGGAAGATCTGGACAAAAGACCGTATGCCCTTGTTTTTCAAGTTCTGATTTGAGCCAAGGAAAAAAGTTGGCTTGTGCACTTCCGGTAAATCCATGCAAAAGTACATAATTATACTTTTTATTTTCACACGCATCACAGTGCACAAGAGGAATAGGTTCACCCCAATAGCGCTGACGAGAAAATACCCAGTCACGGAGTTTGAAATTGACTTTTCGTTTTCCAATTTGTTTTTCTTCGAGATAACCAATAATTTTTTCTGTTGCTTCTTTTGTAAATAAATTATTCAAAAAATCAGAGTGAATAGCAACACCATTGTCAGACCAGCAAACACGTTTTTTGAGATACCAATCCCAAGCAAATTGATGATGATCCAAAGTAAGAAACGAGGCGACTTCCTCTTGTTTTTTCCAAACCAAAGTATGCATGGATTGTTCTTCCGCAGAAAGTTCTTTTGGTTCACCATCTACTTCTACAAAGTAAACAACATCAGGATCAAAACAGTTGATATCTTTTTTGGGCTTATAACCATGACCAAACATTTCTGTTACTTTTGTAAGAGAAACAATATTTGTAAAACCTGTTTCTTCCTGAACTTCTCGTTTTATAGCTTCAACTGGAGTTTCACTATGTTCAACTCCCCCTCCAGTAAATCCACGTCGTCCATCAGACATATCTTGATCCAGTACTTCAGCTTCAGAAAATCTCTACGT
>CAZQRI010000105.1:2372-3065 GCA_964595805.1 uncultured Gammaproteobacteria bacterium | reverse complement strand
AATAATTTGCAGGATCTTGTAACGGGAAAAGGTTTTGATATTTCGGAAACTTTGGCTGAGTATTTGAGTTCGGGAAGATTTTTGATTATTGCTACAGCAACGAGTGAAGGATACAACCAGCATATTTTGAATACTTCAATTGGAAGTTTATTTTCTCGTGTGGATGTTCCAGAAATGGAAGAAAATGCGGCGATTCAAGTAGTGGAATCAAAAGTTGGTGGTATTGAATATGAACAAAATGTCTTTTTTTCTTATGATGCCATTGAAAATTGTGTGAAACTTGCAGGAAGATTTTTGCGAGACCAAAAACTTCCAGAAAGTGCTGTGGATCTGTCGACTGAAGTTGCAAGTTTTGTAAAATCCAGTCGTGGTGAACACCAATTGGTGAGTAAAGATGATGTGGCTCATGTGATTGGTCAAAAAACAGGTGTGCCAGTGACGAGTATTACAAGTGATGAATCTAGTAAACTTTTGAAATTGGAGGAAGAAATGCATAAACGTGTGGTTGGGCAAGCCGAGGCCGTTTCTGTTGTGGCCAATGCGCTTCGTCGTGCACGTGCAGAAATTCGTTCGACCAAGCGTCCTATTGCCAATTTTCTTTTTCTTGGGCCTACTGGGGTTGGAAAAACCGAACTTGCCAAAACCATTGCTGAGGTGTACTTTGGGGGAGAGAATCGTATGGTGCGTCTTGAT
>CAZQRI010000105.1:0-2362 GCA_964595805.1 uncultured Gammaproteobacteria bacterium | reverse complement strand
GTGAATATCAGGATGTGAGTGGTATTTATCGCTTGATTGGTCGTCCTGGAGAACAGGGAACCGGAAGTTTGACCGAAGCCGTACGACAAAAACCATTTTCATTGGTGCTTCTTGATGAAATGGAAAAAGCTCATCCTCAAATTTTGGATTTGTTTTTGCAAGTGTTTGATGATGGTCGTTTGACGGATAGTACTGGTCGTGTTATTGATTTTACCAATACGATTATTATTGCAACGAGTAATGCTGGAACGAGATATGTTCAAGAACAAATGAATGCAGGAGTAGCCCTTGATACGATTCGTGAGAGTTTGATGCGAACAGAGCTCAAGGACCATTTTCGTCCAGAGTTTCTCAATCGTTTTGATGGTGTGGTACTTTTTCATGCTCTCAATCGCGAAGATACTAAAACTATTGCCAAATACATGCTTATGCGTGTGGCAAAAGATTTGGATGCTCGTGGTATTGCTTTTCGTGTGGAAGAAAGCGGTCTTGAAAAATTGGCGCAGGTTGGATTTGATCCAGAATTTGGAGCTCGTCCAATGCGACGTGCGATTCAAGATTTGGTAGAAAATAAATTGGCCGAAATGGTTTTGACTCATCAAATTGATCGTCGTGATACTGTGGTACTCGATGGATCTGAACTTCGTGTAGAAAAGGGCTCTTAAAACTTATTTTCTGTATATGTTGTTTGCGTATTTTTTTGCAAGTTTTTTTCTGTCTCTTCTTTTGACGCCCTTGATTGCTACCATCATGCGGCGTCTTGGTGTGGTTGATCGTCCAACTCAAAAGCGAAAAATTCACAAAAAAAATATTCCACTTGGTGGTGGCCTTGCTATTTTTATAGCTTTTTTTTCTGTTTTATTTTGGGCCTTATTTCAAGGAAAAGATATTGGCTTTGATATTACGTCAGAGCGAATTTTTGGTATTTTTTTGGGAAGTTTTGTTTTGTTTCTTGGTGGATTTCTTGATGATAAATATAATTTTTCACCATGGAAGCAGATTTGTTTTCCGATTCTTGCAAGTCTTATTGCACTGTCTTTTGGAATTGGACTTGAAAGCATTGGGAATCCGAGTGGTGGTATTTTGCATTTGGATGTTTTGAAAATTTCTTTTATTGGATTTGGAAATTTTTTGGTTCTCGCTGATACCTTGGTATTTTTTTGGCTTATGGGTATGATGTTTACGAGCAAACTTTTGGACGGTATGGATGGTTTGTCCACGGGGATTGTGAGTATTGGTGCGCTGGTAGTATTTTTTTTGAGTCGTCAGCCGCAGTGGTTTCAACCAGAGGTGAGTCTATTTGCGGTTATTTTTATGGCGAGTTGTCTTGGCTTTTTGATTTGGAATTCCCATCCTGCAAAAATATTTTTGGGTGAAGGAGGAAGTTTGTTTATTGGATTTATTCTTGGGGTACTCGCGATTATTTCTGGAAGTAAGATTGCAACAACCTTACTGGTCATGGGTCTTCCTATGCTTGATGTTGCTCGAGTGATTTTTCTTCGCCTCCAAAGAAAAAAATCTATTTTTGTAGGGGATTCAGAACATTTGCATTTTCGACTTTTGAATTCTGGAATGGATCAGCGTCAGACGGTTTGGGTTTTGTATACAATTGCTTTTGCCTTTGGTATTTCGACATTATTTTTGCAAAGTAACCAAAAGTTGATTGCTTTGCTATTTTTGTTTATACTTATGATGTTGCTTGCTGTGTATTTTTCTCGGAAAACAACCTAGTTTAGGTTTGCTAACGCTTTCCTTCTATGGAAAAAGGACCATCAAAATTTACCCTTGTTGTTATTGCTGGATTTTTTTTGAGTGCTATTTTTTTGTTTTTTTGGCAGTATCACTGGGATACGGCAACTATTCGTATTGCCGATACCAATTTGGAGGTATTGGTGGCAAAAACACCAAAACATTGGTATCAGGGTGCTGGTGGACGGCAAAATTTTGAGCCCTATCAGGGTATGCTCTTTTTGTTTGATGGTTTGAGTCGTCAGCCTATGGTGATGCGAGATACCTTGTTTTCTCTTGATATTGTTTGGCTTGATCATGGGGTGGTTGTGGATATAGCTCCTCATGTTCCAACAGAAATTGGGCATAGTGAAGCCCAATTGACCAGATATTACCCTCGGGCGAACGCAAATATGGTTTTGGAGCTTCCAGCAGGCTGGGTGAGCCAACATGGCCTCAAAATAGGGGATAGGCTTTCGGCCGCTTGACAAAGTGCCGGATTTGCTCTATACTAGCCACGTTTCCCTTAGAAGAATCTATATATTTAATAAATCGTATTTTTTATGTTTGCCGTTATTGAAACAGGTGGAAAACAATATCTTATCGTGACTGGTCACGAGATGAAAATTGAAAA
>CAZQRI010000104.1:0-3101 GCA_964595805.1 uncultured Gammaproteobacteria bacterium | reverse complement strand
CTCCATATTTTTCTTCTACATATTTTGCCGCTGTTCCCTTTCCACTCGCAATAAGTCCCGTAAAACCAAAGATAACTTTTGACATACGAAATACCACAAAAATTTAAAAAATTATTGATTTGAATATTGTTCTACTGACTCATCAAAATAATTGAGTTCAATCCCCACTTGACGAAACATTTCTTCACTTTCACTTCCTGCATGATAACGTTTTTCACACACAATTCGTTTGACACCAGAACTAATAATAAGACGAGCACAAACAGAGCAAGGAGTCATTTTACAATAGAGTGTAGACCCATTAATAGACACACCATTACGAGCAGCTTGTACAATAGCATTTTGCTCAGCATGAGTGGTACGAACACAGTGCTGTGTTTGGTGTCCATCTTCGTGAGTCATTGTCTTCATCTGATGTCCTATTTCATCACAATGTGGCAAACCACTTGGAGAACCTACATAGCCCGTCACCAGAATTTGTTTATCCCGAACAATAACACAGCCAGAACGCCCACGATCACAAGTTGCGCGCTTGGCAACTGTTTTGGAAATCTCCATAAAATACTCATCCCACGAAGGTCGAAGGTATGTTTCTGGCATAAAAAATAGATTATTTTTTGAGTTCCTAGGAAGTGTATCAAATAGCAGTCCGAAGCGTCAAATAAAGAAAAAAACACCATCTTTTCAGATAGTGTTTTCAAAATTATAGGGTTCTTATACTGGGATATCAGTTTTTACACTTGGCCCCATACTTGAAGTCAAATACAGTGCTTTGAGGTAAGTTCCTTTTGAACTACTTGGTTTCAATTTTTTTATAGTATCTACAAAAGCGAGAACATTGTCTTTGATTTGAGCTTCAGAAAAACTTGCTTTTCCGATAGATGCATGAATATTGGCACCATCGTCATTTTTGAAGGCAATTTTTCCTTTTTTCAATTCTCCAATCATTTTCTTTACATCACTACTTACGGTGTCAGTTTTTGGATTTGGCATGAGCCCTTTAGGACCAAGAACTTTCGCAACAACGGCCAATTTAGGCATCATTTCTGGAGTTGCAACAGCAATATCAAATTCAATTTTACCTGTATCTTTCAATTTTTTGATTTCTTCTTCACCATAAACAAAGTCAGCACCTGCTTCTTTAGCAGCTTTTTCGTCGTTTGGTCCAACAAAAGCACCAACAGTCTTTGTTTTTCCATTTCCATGAGGAAGACTCACAGTCGCACGAATTTGCTGATCACTCTTACTTGGATCAATACCAAGGCGAAGATGTACTTCAACAGAAGAATCAAATTTTGTTGTACTCGTATCTTTGATAAGCTTAATAGCTTCATCAAGTGAGTATGTTTTTGTCTTATCGATTTTTGCGACAAGAGCGTTCATACGTTTTCCCATATATGTATGGTTAGTGGTTCAAACCCCTCTGAGGATGTCAGAGAGTCCCACGGAATTAATGGCCTATTTATACCGTATTTTTGAGACTTTGTCAAGTCTTAGCTACATAAAGCCAAATTATTAATCAATAAAGAAAAGCGGCACCGGAAGATGCTTAATTTCTTCCAAACGAAAATCCAAAACTTTTCTTCCCACAAAAATGGCAATAACCCCCTCTTGTTCGAGTGCAATACTTCTAATATTTTTATGAAGTAGCCCCTTTCGACTGAGTAAAGAAAAATCAATTTCTTGAAGCCCCGCAGCAAGTCTTGCAGCATTTATCTTTCGAAACTCTGCACTCGATATTTCTTCTACTTTGAGAACACGGTCCTTATTATAATTATCTTCCAAACAGTGCAATAAAACAACTCGAGAAATTTTATGTTTATCGGCCCAGTCAACGACAAAAGAAAGACGATCCAAAAAAGAATATCCGCGAGAAACCAAAACCACAAACGGAATTTCACTACTGAGTTGAATTGTTTTATCATCACTCATAACTTCTGCAACCGATAATTTTTTTGCAAACCAAGGTGTAAGTGGAGGTTCTATCACCAAGGTCAAAAGAATAACCCACATACCAATCGGAACGAGCCCCTCAAGCCCAGCAATACCACTGCTCACAACAGTTACCAACAAAACCGCTGGTATTGCACCTGTTTCTCGGACAAAAGAAATAAACAAAAGTTCCTTCCAAGAAAATCTATCCTCCCCAAAAAACGAAAATGGCCCCAATGTCACAAATACTGAAATAGGACGAATCACAAACATAAACAAGAGAGCTGCCACAATACCAATAAAGGCATACTCAATAAGTCCCTGTATTTCCACTAAAGCCCCCAGCAACATAAAAATCGTCGGCTTAAAAAATCCTTCGATCATGTGATTAAAAAATCCTTCGGTACGATGCAAATGTTTGGTAAGAGTAAATAACAATCCAGCTACAAAAGCAGCGAGGTAACCACTTCCACCAAAAGAGAGCGCAAAACTAAATATAATGACAGGAACAAAGAGAAAAAAAGCAGCATCGGCTTCGTATTCTTCATCATGACTTTGTTTAAACTGTGTTAATTTACTCAAGAGAAAATATCCAATAAAACCAAATACAACCCCCAAAATTCCCTGGCGGAGCAACAGCATCCCAGCTTCTTTGCTAAACAATGCCGAATAACCCTGAGTAATACTTGAAAATACAAACCCTCCTGTGATAAGAGTCAAAAAAACAATCGTTAACAATGTTCCGGTAACATCCGTCATCGCACTTTCAGACACAATCACATCTTTGGTAGAACGATTTTTAAAACGCAAAACTTTGAGCACAGGAATAATCGCTGCCGGATCCGTAGAAGCAAGCACTGCCCCCAGCAAAATACAAGTGACCAAGGAAAGTTCTATTCCAAATATATGCCCCAAGAAAAACAGACCACCTGAAAATAAGAAACTTGTCAGTACAAGCCCCGGAAAAGACAGGGCTGTTATCTTCCAAAATAATTTTTTAAAATTTTCAAACGGGGTTTCAAGCCCACCACTAAATAATATGAGTGTAGCACCAAGAGCAACCACCGTAGCGAGTGTTTCTCCTTCCTCGACAACTGGTTTCAAAAAAGGATGCGCTGCAATACCAAAAAATATTGCAATAACAAAAGAAGGAATAACTGTTTTTACAG
>CAZQRI010000103.1:0-3119 GCA_964595805.1 uncultured Gammaproteobacteria bacterium | reverse complement strand
AGATTCCACTGCTTCTCGCCTGTGGTATTTTTATATATAATATTTTACATTTTGTATTGCATCTTGATATTTTGAGTACTGTTTGGGCTATTGTGCTCGTTATTGTGGGGAGTTTTGATCTTATCAAGGATACCATTGCATCTTTGAAACAAAAACAGTTTGCACTTGATTATATTGCTATTTTGGCTATTGTGGTTGGGCTTTTGAGTGGTGAGTATCTTGTTGCTCTTGTTATTGTATTGATGTTATCTGGTGGCCAAACGCTTGAAAAATATGGTATGGCAAAGGCCAAACAGTCTTTGACAGCTCTTACGGAACGTATTCCAAACGAAGTAGTCCTGTGGAATGGAGGAAAGGCAGATATACGTCGCGCTATTGGGACTATAAACGTCGGTGAAGAGATTGTAGTCCGAAAAGGCGAAGTCGTACCACTGGATGGGGTTTTGCTTTCGGAAACTGCGATTATGGACGAATCATCACTCACGGGTGAACCCTATGTCATGGAAAAAATTGCAGGGGATCATATTCGAAGTGGAACGATTAATACGGGAAATATTTTGATTTTGAAAGTTTCAAAATCTGATCATGATTCAACCTATCGAAAAATTATTGAATTGGTAAAACGTGCCCAAGAAGAAAAAGCCCCATTGATTCGTCTTGCCGATCGCTATAGTACGGTATTTACTCTTGTGACGGCTGCCATTGCGGTGTTTGCGTATTTTTGGGGAGGAATGAGTCTTGATCCTGTGCTTGCGGTATTGGTCGTTGCTACGCCTTGTCCACTTATTTTGGCAACACCGATTGCTTTGTTTGGTGGAATGAATGCTGCGGCAAAAAATCGTGTGCTCACCAAAAATTTATCGAGTTTGGAAATTTTATCTCGAGTGAGTGCCGTGGTTCTCGACAAAACAGGGACGATTACACTTGGACAGCCACTTGTAAGTGATGTGCAAATATTGGATAAAAGTTTTGATGTCAAAAAAATATATAGTATTGCCGAAGCGCTGGAACGCAATTCTTTGCATCCTTTGGCAAAGGCTATTGTAGCAGCAGCTCGAGAAGCCCATGCTCCGCGTATTTTTGCAGAAGAAGTAAATGAAAAAATTGGTTCTGGAATTTCTGCACGTATTGAAGGAAAAACTTATACATTAGCAAAGATGACAAAGTATCATCATAGTAACGCAATTGAATTGCATGAGGAGGATGTTGTGATTGCACGTTTTGAATTTGAAGATCGTCTCAAAGAAGATTCGTCAAAAATTCTTCGAGCCCTTAAGCGTCTTGGTCTTTCACTTTTTATTTTTACGGGTGATCGAGAAGAAAATGCCAGAAAGACTATTGCCAAACTTGGAGAGGTTGGATCTTTGGTTACTGTAAAAGCAAATTGTAGTGCCGAGGATAAAAGAAATGGGGTAGAAGGACTCAAACATGCTGGTGCTGTGGTGGCTATGGTTGGAGATGGAATCAATGATGCGCCGGCGCTTGCTACTGCGGATGTTGGAATGGTATTTAGTAACGAAGAACATACTGCGGCCTCGGAAGCAGCAGATATTATATTTTTGGGTGGAGATGTGTCTTCTGTGACTTTTATTATTTCTATTGCACAAAAAACTATTCGTATTGCGCTTCAAAGTATTTTGTTTGGAATTGGAATGAGTGTGTTTTTGATGGTTTTGGCAGCATTTGGTATGATACCACCACTTTTGGGAGCTCTGTTGCAAGAAGGATTGGATGTTTTGGTTATTTTCAATGCCTTGCGTGCGAGTCGACTTACTTTTACTCATTAATTTTTTATTTGTATGTCAGATATTTTGATCGAAAGAAGAGAACTTTCTCCAGAAAGACGTCGTGAGGCTATTCGAAAATTTCTTGAGGATTTGACAGAGGAGTTTGTAAAAAAACAAGCCGAACGTGATATATATAAAATACAAGATGGACAAAGTGAAGAACGTATTAAAGAAAGCAGAGATTTTCTTTATAATATGTTCAGGAAAGAACTTCCGAAGATAGAGTTTCATTTGATGTCAGGAGAGCCTTTGGTGATGAATTATATGGGCAATCATGTAGAAGATGGTACTTTAAATTATGAAGAGGGAATTATGTTTCGTATAAAATTTTGTCTTTCTTTTTGTGAAGAGGGTGTTTTTATTTCTCGTATTGAGGCTATTGAAGATTCTACAAATATACGCGATATAGATGTTATACGAGGAAATCCTGATTTTGAAGATATTGATCCAGAGAGTGAATATGGACAAAAATTACAAAAAATATCAGGACTTCGTGTTCATGAAGTATTTCCCATGAATGATTTATTTCAGAGATTTTCTTCGTATATCAATGAAGAAGAGTTTGAGGGTTCTCGTGGAGAGTTGTATGTAGATATGCAAGATCAAGATGCCGTAAAAAATTAGATCTAACTCTTTCTCTGTCCATGAAGCAACATATCTATTGCATGATCAAATGAACCAGCAGGACTTACATTTCCGGCATTCACAAAAAATATCTCGTTTGCATTTTCAATGGTATTGAGGCGATGGGCAATAATAACTTTGACTGTTTTGGCTGGAAGTTGTGCGAGTATTTCTTCAAGGAGTTGTTCGGTGACCGTATCAATATTTGCAGTGGCTTCGTCAAGAATAAGCAGATCTGGATTGCGTAGTACTGCTCGCATAAAGGCAATGAGTTGCTTTTGTCCAAGACTCATGGTGTTTCCACCTGCCGATATTTTTGTTTCAAGTCCTTCGTCAAATCGTGCCAGGAGTTTGCCAAGTCCTGAACTATCGATTACTTTTTTGAGCTCGGTTGCAGAAGTATTTTGGAGTTCACTATTACCATAAATAATATTTTCGTGTACGGTGCCAGTAAACAAAAATGGTTCTTGGAGAATAAATCCAATTTTTTTTGTGCGTTCTTCTGCTGTATATGAACGAATATCTTTTCCAGAGAGAAAGACTGTTCCACTGCTTGCGTCATAGAGTCGCGCCATAAGTGAAGCGGTGGTTGTTTTTCCGCCACCAGTAGGTCCAACAAGTGCGTAGGTATTTCCTGCTTTGAAACCAAGATTGATGTGGTGTAATACTTCGCGGCCATTTGGATATGAAAAAGAAACATCTTTGAAT
>CAZQRI010000102.1:0-3123 GCA_964595805.1 uncultured Gammaproteobacteria bacterium | reverse complement strand
AAATCAAAATATGTTTTGCTGTCACTTCTACTTCACTCGCCTGTTCTTTTCCACGTTTCAAAATATAATAGCCATTTTCTTCATCAAGAACTTTATCCATCAATTGACCTTCTTTTGCTTTTTCAGCCCAAGGATAAACAACTTGATTATCTTTCGCATATTTTTTTACAAATCCCATGTATCCCCCATTGTTTTTTGTAGCTTCATCTTCTGAATACTGTTTGGCTACTGTTTCAAATGGAGTTTTTTTCTTGAGATCCACAAGTGCGGCATCTGCTTTGCTTTTTTGTGATGCATTAAAGTCTGCAATCATTTTTTTCTCATCAGCAGTCAAATCACGTGGTGGTTCTTTATTTTCTTCTTTAAATTCCAAAATTGGAGTTTCCCCAATCAGCTTTGTTGCCTCAGTAACATCGGTCACTCCAGGAAGTTCTACATTAATATGATATTCATTTCCTACTTTACTTGTTTCAATATTTGGTTCTCCAACTCCAAACCCATTAATACGACGTTCAATAACATCGCGAGCACCTTCGACAGCTCCACTGCGTTCGGTTTGTGCAAGATTTTCTACGTTTGCATTATAGATAAGGTGTACACCACTTTGAAGGTCAAGTCCAAGACGAAATTTTTTCTCTGGAACATGTGGGATACTCATGTGGATTTTTGCATTCACCTTATCAATTCCACGATTTACTTGTTCTGGAATGACAAAAGAAACACTTGCCAAAAATAAAACGATGACTCCTGCAATCCCCCAGCGAATTTGTGAACGAAGGTTACCTTGTGTTTTTTGTGCTTTCATAAATAAAAAAAATACAACAGATGTGTGCTATCTTACGTTATTTCTAAAAAAAGGTCAATATACCTATACACAGGCAGCAATTAGGCCTCACGCTCCAAGCGCTGGCGTTTTCTTCTCTCTTTTTTGCTTTCGTGTTTTTTTCCATCATTTTGAACGCTACGAACTGCTTTTTGTGAGACTTCACTCGTCCCTTCTTGTACCAAATTATCATTTGCCATAATCGTTGGCACGAGTTCAATTCCATGCTGCACCTTATAAAATGCATACACAACTTCTTTTTGAATATTGAGAAGAAGTGCTTGAAACATTTGGTAGGCTTCACGTTTGTATTCAATAAGTGGATCACGCTGTCCATAACCACGAAGACCAATACCCGTGCGCAGATAATCAATATTGATAAGATGCTCCACCCAAAGAGTATCAATACTACGAAGCAATAATGATTTTTCAATCGAATGCATTATTTTGTTTGCTTCTTCCGTATTCACTTGCAATTTTTGAATTGAATTTTCAATCTTTGTATATTCTTCTTTTGCACGACCAAAAAGATACTGAATCATTTCTTCTCTGGCTTGGAGTTCTTCCAATTTTCCAGATTGATGATCTGTCCCCATAGCAAAGATTTTTTCTTTGTCAGTATCAGTAAATGGATAAATCGTTGCCATGACCTGACAAATTTCTTGAAGATTCCAATCTCCATGTTCACGACTTTCTTCACTCTCAACTTCAAGTTCCAATTTTTGCGTATGAAACTGTACAATTTGTTCGATTTCATTTTCTACAGAATTCAAAATCATGTCTTTGAGTGAGACAAATTGTACTTCTTCAGTTTTTTCTTCAGATTCAAGATCTTCTTCATCATTTACAAGTGTTGTTGGTTTTTCTGTAAGACCAATCTCCATGTCATAGAGTTCCAAAATCTTTTTTCTTTTTTTGTATATAACAGAGCGATGACGATTGAGCACATCGTCATATTCCAGTAAGTGTTTACGAATATCAAAGTTATGTCCTTCTACTTTTTTTTGTGCATTCTCAAGGATTCGTGAGATCATGTTTTGTTCAATCGGCATGTCATCTGGCACCTTCATACGTGTCATGACATTTTTGAGACGATCCCCAGCAAAAATACGCATCAAGTCGTCGTCTGTTGAAACAAAAAATTGTGTTTCTCCAGGATCTCCCTGACGACCAGAACGTCCACGGAGCTGATTGTCGATACGACGCGCTTCGTGACGCTCAGTACCAAGAACAAAAAGTCCACCAGCAGATTTTACAATTTCAATATCCTCTGCACTTGCTGGCATTCCACCAAGTTTGATATCAACTCCACGACCAGCCATATTGGTAGCCAGTGTCACGGCTCCAGGTCGTCCAGCTTGGGCAATAATTTCACCTTCACGTTCATGATTTTTGGCATTCAAAATTTCGTGAGTAATACCAAGACTGTTCAAATAATTACTCAAGCGTTCATTTTTTTCTACAGAAATAGTACCCACCAAAATTGGTTGTTGTTTTTCAAGGCATTCCTGAATCTTTTTTGCAACAGCTTTGAATTTTACAACTTCATCTTTATAAATTCGATCTGGCAAATCTACGCGGGCTGCAACTTTATTGGTTGGAATAACCAATACATCGAGGTTATAGATACGACGAAATTCTTCTTCTTCGGTTTGCGCTGTACCAGTCATACCAGACAACTTTTTGTACATGCGGAACAAATTTTGAAATGTAATCGTCGCAAGTGTTTGACTCTCTCTCTGAATTTTTACATTTTCTTTTGCTTCAATTGCTTGGTGAAGTCCTTCACTATAACGGCGTCCTTCCATTTTTCGTCCAGTGAATTCATCAATAATCATGACTTCGTCTCCATCAACCACATAGTCTTTGTCACGCTTGAAAAGCACTTCTGCTTTGAGTGCTTGTTCAATATGATGAATCGTACGAATACCCGCTTCTACATAAATATTTTCAATTCCAAGCCATTTTTCAAATTTTTCAATACCCTGCTCAGTAAGGTTTACACTGCGCATTTTTTCGTCTTTGTTATAATCGGTATTTTCCGAAAGTCCACGAACCAATTTTGCAAATTGATAATACTGATCATTGGCATCTTCGTTTGGTGCAGAAATAATAAGTGGTGTACGAGCCTCATCTACCAAGATAGAATCGATTTCATCGACAATCGCATAGTGCATTTCATTTCCTGGTCGCATAACCATTTCAGAAATATCTTGGACCATGTTGTCACGCAAATAATCAAAACCATATTCATTATTAGTTCCATAGGTAATATCACACAGATAGGCTTCTTGACGACT
>CAZQRI010000101.1:0-3138 GCA_964595805.1 uncultured Gammaproteobacteria bacterium | reverse complement strand
CTTGGATTGCCAAATTCTCGTTGTAACCCTTCAATAATAGCAATATTTGTAATTGAGAGGGTGTCATCAATATCAAGTGCAAGTCCGTATTTTATATCCATATCAACTTTTTAAGATTTGTACGGTTTCTTCAATCATTCCTCGAAAACCATGTGATCCGAGAAATGCAATAACATCGCTTTTTTTGGTATTTTGGATGAGGTATTTGACCAGGGTTTCGTCGTGTTCAATATATTCTACATCTTTGTGTGTACTACGGATTACTTCTGCAAGTTCTGCTCCTTCAAGTGGGCTTTCGCTATCATTTGGATCAATTTTGAGTTTGGTGAGGCGAGGAATTACCACGGTATCTGCGTGTTTGAATGCGTGATCATATTGTGGAATTGCTTCTTGTTGACGGTTGCCAGTATTTGGTTCAAAGACTGCAATAATTTTTCCTTTGTAGGTTTTTCGAAGAGTTTCAAGAAGTGACGCAGCCTTGGCAGGTGAATGTGCAATGTCGTCAATCACGGTGATATTTCCAGTGAGGCGTTTTTCAAGACGGCGTTTGATGCCACGAAAACTTGCAAAACTCTCCAAAATTATTTTGGCATCAATTCCAATTTCACGTGCCAGAGCAAAACATCCGACCATATTTTCAACATTGTATTCACCAAGGATTGGCGTTTTTACATGGTAGATTTCTTTTTTGTTAAGGATGTCAAAATACAATCCCTTTTCGGTTTGTTGGACATCTCGATACATGTAGTCAGCATGTTTTGCTTTGCCGTAAAAAACAATTTGTGATTTGCACGAAGGCAATACAAGGTCAATATTTTTTCCTTCGGTACATGCGACGAGCAGTCCTGTTTTTGGAATACCCGCAACAAGTGTTTTGAAGGCATCAAAATAACTTTGCTCTGTGGGGTAGACATCTGCATGATCCCAACTGACGCTGGTGAGCAAGAGATGTGTTGGGGCGTAGAGTGCAAATTTTGGTCGATTGTCCCAGCCAGAGGTTTTGTATTCGTCTCCTTCAAGCACACTGTATTCGCGTGCGTCCGAGATGGATGCAGAATCAAATTCGTTTACTGGTACGCCACCAAACATATAGCTTGGATCGAGCTTTGCATTGCGAAGGATCCAGGAGAGCAGAGTCGAACTGGTTGTTTTGCCATAAGTTCCAGCACAGACAATGGAGTTTTTGCCAAGAAAATATTCTGCAATGGCCTCGGGGTATGAGAGGTAGGGAATTTTGTTTTCTTGGAGGTACATCCACTCTGGGTTGTTTGAACCTGCGACATTTCCAACGATGACAAGATCTGGCACTCCATTTTTTGTCATTTTGTCTACATGCCAACCTGGGTAAAATGGGATTTTGTGGGCGAGGAGATTGGTAGAAACCGGAGGATAAAAACCAGCATCACTTCCAGTGACCGTGTAGCCTTTTTTGGTGAAGGCGATCGCAAGTGCGCTCATGGCGACGCCGCAAATGCCGATGAAGTGAATGTGTTTCATATTATTTCTAGCTTACTTCAATAAACAGATAGTGTAAAATTTTGAAGTCCCAGTTGGTGAGTATATAAAATATAAAGAATATCAAAATAGTGATTTTTAAATATTTTTTTGCCCATGTCAGAATTTTTTCTTTATTCAATTTGAACGTGAGATCTTTTGCTTCTTTGTAAAGTGACGCAGTCAAAATAATAAGATAAGGAATTGTCAAAATGCAGACAGCACTTAGAAAAATGGTTATTAAAAAGAAGATGTATATATTTTCAAAAAAATCGTGGATAAGCTCTAGCGCACTACAAGAAACATATTCGGGAGGTTCTTCAAGAGAAAGTTGGCAAACAAATATATGAGTATTATTGCTTGATGTTGGACCAACTAAATTATGGCGTTGGGTCAATTGTTGGGCAAGAAGTTTGCTGGTCGGTACGATGAATGAAAAAATACCAATAGATACTATAAATAAACAAATTGAAAGGAAAAAAGATTGTATTAAGTTTTTTAAATTTATTTTTTTCATATTTTTACTATTTTGCTTTTTTCCAAATAAAATGTCCTGTGTAAAGTAAAAGACTAACAGCAAAAAAGATCCACAGTGCATTATAAAATTCCATAAACAGGGGAGATGGAAGTTGTTGCCATCTATATTCCTCCAAGTCGCAGGTATACAAACGAAAACCTTCTTTAAAATCCTTATAACATACATGAGTGTATTCTCCTATTGGATTATAGTGATATACTTCACCATTAAAATCATATCCGCCACCTTCTAAGTTTTTTCCATGATACTTATTTATGTAGTATTGAATTTCTTCTTGGGGTTTTGGCTGAGAGTGCAAAACAAATTCAGAAAATGCATGTGGTAAAAAAATAAGCGCAACAAGTACCGCATATCCAAGAACAAGTAGAGGAATTTTATTTTTTGTAGTCATATTTTAGTGCGAAAAGAGTTTGCCTCCATTTGCTAATATAATAATACCAACGAAAAGTCCGCTTATGATAAAATTGACAAAAAAGATTGTAAAAAAATTCTTTTTATTTTTTAGGGTAAAATATTCTGGATGAATTTTAGCGTAAATACTGTTCGTGATCCATATAGGAATAAGTAAAAGTACTAAAATCATTAGGGAAAATGGATTCAGTGGAAAAATAGAAAGTACTATCCCTTCAAAAGAAAGACTGTAATTTCTTTTTGATAAAGAAGAAAGGATATAGAGTGTAATAGGAATAAACAAAATATAATAAAGGATAATGGAATTCAAAATTGATCGTAAAAAAATTTTTAATCGTGTAGGTTTAGTATTATTTGTAGAATTAGTTATATCCATAGAAATATATTTATACGTTTTGTAAAATATTTTTCAGTTCTTCAAAATCAGTTTGCCATTTTTCTCCGTCAAACCACTCGATTCCGTCAAACTGAAATTTGTAGGTGTCGTTTGGGCGTTGCGCTGAACCTAGATAGATATAGTCTTTACCACTTACTTTGGCAGACTGCACGGCACGTGTCATCATGCCCATCCCCATATCTTTTGGAGATTTTGTGAGGTCATAAAATGGATAGGAATAGTGGAGGATGCTATTTGTTTCAAGAGCAATGCAGTAGCCAAATATTTGGTCTGGATCTACGGCAATAGGAGCTGTTGG
>CAZQRI010000100.1:0-3209 GCA_964595805.1 uncultured Gammaproteobacteria bacterium | reverse complement strand
CGTATTGTGACCTATGCTTCGTATTTTTTGTTGTCTCTCATGAGAAAGTTTGGAGTAAAAATTCACCTGACCAAACAAATGATGCATGGCAAGGGAGTAGTTATTGATGATGATTGGGCTATGGTTGGGAGTAGCAATCTTGATCACACGAGTTTTTATGATTGTTACGAAGCAAATATTTTGATCAAAGATCCAGATTTTGTAAGACGACTCAAGGTAAAACTGGAAGAATGGCTCAAAGATTCGGATGATCTTGATACTGTTCGCTGGGATAAACGAAGTTGGTGGCACAAACTCAAAGAATGGCTTGCCTACAAGCTCTATACAACCTGGTTTCGAAAAGCAAAACTTGAACAGAATTATGACTTTGAATCTTTATCACAAACCACTCGCGGACAAGATGAGACCCCAAAATCTCAATGATTTTGTGGGCCAAGTTGATATTGTGGGTGAAGGGGCACTGCTACGAAAACTTATTGAAACAGACCAGGTACATTCTCTTATTTTTTGGGGACCTCCAGGAGTTGGAAAAACAACACTCGCAAGTATTATTGCGCATCAAACAGGATCTTTTTTTGTACAAATTTCTGCAGTATCAAGTGGAAAGGCAGATTTGGTAAAAATTATCAAAGAAGCCGAACTGCGTTTGCAAAAAAATCAAAAAACAATTCTTTTTATTGACGAGATTCATCGTTGGAGTAAGTCGCAGCAAGATGCACTGTTGCCATATGTAGAAAATGGGACTTTGATTTTGATTGGTGCCACAACAGAAAATCCCTCGTTTGAGGTGAATAATGCGCTTTTGTCGAGATCACAAGTTTTTGTTTTGAAAAGTTTGGAATTTGAAGATATTGTAAAGCTTTTGAAACGAGCCGTATCTGACAAAGAATTTGGATTTGGAAATTTGGATATTGAAGTGAATGATGACGTTCTTGAAACTTTAGCAGGTCTTGCTGGCGGGGATGCTCGTCGTGCTCTCAATGGTTTGGAACTTGCCGTCACAGCAAAAGGAAAAAATACAAAAATCGTTTTACAAAAAGAGGATATCAAAGAAGCCTTGCAGCGAAGTCATCTGGTTTTTGATAACAAGGGTGAAGAATTTTATAATATTATTTCGGCCTTGCATAAATCGATGCGTGGAGGTGATGCGAACGCGGCACTGTATTGGCTCGCTCGTATGCTTGAAGGGGGAGTGGATCCACTGTATGTGGCACGCCGGGTGATTCGTTTTGCGAGTGAAGATATTGGTATGGCCAATAGCGAGGCTTTGATCCAGGCAAACGCAGCTTATGATGCGTCACACAAGATTGGTATGCCAGAATGTGCTGTAAATTTGGCACAGGCGGTTGTGTATTGTGCCAAGAGTGCAAAGTCCAATATTCTTTATACTGGATACAAAAAAGCCTCGGACGATGCCAAGGCGACTTCACATCTCGGGGTGCCGCTGCATATTCGAAATGCTCCAACAAAATTGATGAAAGATTTAAATTATGGCAAGGGCTACAAATACAACCCAGATTTTGATGGACCGGTTGAGCAGGACTATTTTCCACCCGAGCTCAAAGGACGAGACTATTTGAAGAAATAAATTTTGTCTTGGGTCTTAGATTTATTTTGAAATTGTAAGTGTCCTTGGATTTTTGATGGAAAAAGGACTTCCTTCTGAGATTACCTTTTTTCCTTCTTTTACTGCCGTATTAATTTCTTTTATGGCTTTTCGGTTACCAAGATTGATGCTAATTCCAATTATAAACCACAGTAGGATAAAACTCAGTCCAAATATGAGAAAAGGCATTTCTACTTTTTCTTGATTGGTCTTTTTTTGCCAAAAAACTATTTGTATTACAATAATACAGAGAGTAAAGAATATGTTAATATAATTTTGCCAAGAGGTACTTTTTAATGTAATTTTTATTTCTTTGTTGTTTTCTTCTCTTCTATTGAAAAAAGACATAGAGTTTATTTTTTAATACGCAGGGCATTGTACACAAAAAGGAGCAAGAATGCTGCGGTTCCAAACCAAAGACCTTTTGATCCACCAAGAAAGTAGAGGAAACCTCCAATAAAAGGGCTTACAATAGATGAAAATGGCTGTGCTGCATTGTATATTCCATAGAGCTTTTCACGCTCTTCTTTTTTTGCCACTTTGAAAAAATATGTTTCCTGAAGTGGTTCAATCCATGCTGCCGCAAAATTTACAACGCCAAAAGCAAAAAGTGTGAGGATAGGTTTGAAGTACAAGAGTGGAAAACTGAGGACAAAAAGTACAAGGAGTGAAAATCCAAGCGTTGCAGGAAAGCGTATGCCGCGTTTGTCGGCAACTCGTCCTGTATTTCGTTCAAACAAAATAAGTGGAATGGCCATGGCTGCTACTGTCCACCCTACAATATTATCTGCAAAACCAAGATTTTTTATTTCAAGTGGAATATAAATCAAACTCACTGCCCACCAATAGTTGAGACCAAAAGCAAGAAGAAAAACTTTACGAAATTCTTTGTTGCGAAAAAATGTTTTTATATTTTGAAACAATTCACGTATACCTTCCTCGTGTTTTCCATGTGAAATGTGGGGATTTTTTTGGGAGATGTGTTGGTACAAGAAGACAAAAAATGCAATTATATAAAAGAATCCTGCCAAAATAAATATAGAAGAATCACCCAAATATTTTGCGCTATATCCACCAATCACTGGACCAATAAAAAGTCCAATGTTGTTAAACATATAAAATTTTCCTTCGGCTTTGGCAAGATTTTTTCTTTCTGTGAAATCATCAATAAAAATACTGAGGGCAACTCCAAGGGTAATGATACTAATATTTCGAATAATATCAAAACCTGCAAGCGACCATACCTGTTCAAGCAGCGTCATGATAAACAGAACACTTGCTGTTCCGATAAGGGCTACTTTTGCGATGAGAACCCGTGAATATCTTTGAAAGAGTACAGTACTATAAATACAAGCAAAGAGTATGATAATCGCAATTGCTGAATAATAATATCCAACGATACTTTCGTTTTTGAGTTTATCAAGCAAGATGATTGGAAATATGGTAAAAAATATTCCGTTTCCAATTGCGGTAATAAGTGAAAGCCAAGAAAATACTCGGCCATCTGGACTTTGATGGTGCGTTGCAATTTTGTGTTGTGTGTGACGAAGCATATGTTAGTGAAGCTCAGGATAGAGTGGAAACTTTGCAGTGAGTGCACGTA
>CAZQRI010000099.1:0-3226 GCA_964595805.1 uncultured Gammaproteobacteria bacterium | reverse complement strand
AGCTTTGATAGCAGCCCAAAATCCGTATTCTTCAATAACGATATATCCCACAGTATAAATTGAAAGACAGGAAATGATAAAACCAAGTACCAAGGAAATACACAAAATAACGACAAGCGCCAAAGTACTAATAGCTGAACTATGAAGCAGTGCTGCCATAGTAGCCTGGCTAATAGCAATAGTCAAAGCGATAATTACAAGTTTTCT
This sequence comes from uncultured Gammaproteobacteria bacterium, assembly GCA_964595805.1. GTDB lineage: Bacteria > Patescibacteriota > Patescibacteriia > Magasanikbacterales > UBA922 > CAYTKU01. The sequence goes on along the minus strand of CAZQRI010000099.1, from coordinate 3,019 downwards.
TACGATATGTACCGCAAAAAGTTTTCCAAAATGTCCAACTCCTACATGCCAAGCCTTCCCTATATCCACTGCTGTTTTTGACTTGAGTTTTTTTCCGGTTACATACACAAGAGCACCTTGAGAAACAAGTCCTACGAACAAAAATAAGAAAGCAATACCAAAAATGATAACCCAAAGCCACACAGACCAAATAATTTGATCAAAAGGCAAACGAATAGAAGTAAGAAAAGTGAGAGAAGAAAGGGCAATTGCTGGAACATTCCCCCAAGATTCATGTGCTGTCCCCTGTTGAAGTGCAGAAAAAAATTTACTTACAATTTCAAGTAAACCCATTTGTCCAAGAAAGGTAGCAAATAGTCCAAGTGGCCAAAGAATTTTGTGTTCTAACAAAATTCTCCAGGCATGATGCCAAGCTTCTTTATAGGTTGGTTCTTTGTGGGCAAGCATAAAAAATACAAAAAAATTGTTCGAAGACTCCATAATTTGATTATAGCATATTTTTATCTGATTGAAAAATATGTTATACTTCAAATATTAAACATTCTTTTATGCCTGTCAAAAACAAAATGGACTTCAAAAAAGTTCAGAGTATCTTCTTTTTTATAATGATAGCAATATTTTCGATTGCTGTACTTTATATTTTCCAACCTTTTTTCTACCCTATGTTTTGGGCAGCTGTTCTTGCGGTCATGTTTTACCCCTTATACATACGTCTTGAAAAATTTATAAAAATTCCAAGCCTCAGTTCTATCATCATACTTGTATTTGTAGTAGCACTTGTTGTACTACCACTTCTTACCGTTGCAATGCTCCTCATCCAAGAATCCGCAATGCTCTACCAAAATCTTACAGAAACGAATCTTTTTGGAAGTGTTCAAAATATCAGTACACACCTTGATCAAATCCCTGTTATTGGGCCCTATCTTGATCAAGCAGGAATCCAAGGATCTGCCTATGCTACCAATGCTGCCAAAACCATTAGTTTGTTTCTTCTCAATAACATAACCAGTATTGCCCAAAATTCGATCCAATTTTTGCTCATGGCAATGATGACACTCTATACCCTCTTTTTCTTCCTCAAAGACGGAAAACGTATGCTGACCCGACTCATGCACCTCTGTCCACTTGGAGACGAGTACGAAGAAATGCTCTATCAAAGATTTACCTCTACTGCTCGTGCAACACTCAAAGGAACACTCGTTGTCGGTGCGGTCCAAGGACTCATTGGAGGTCTTCTCTTTTGGTTTATTGGAATAGATGGAGCCCTCGTATGGGGAGTTCTTATGGCTCTTTTTTCTCTTATTCCAGCTGTTGGTGCCGCAATCATTTGGCTTCCTGCAGGACTCATTCTCCTCGCTCTTGGCAACGTGAGCCAAGGAATTACTATCCTTGCGGTTGGAACCCTCCTTATATCCACTATCGATAATGTTATTCGTCCACCTCTTGTTGGAAAAGACACACAGATGCACCCTATCTTGATTTTATTCTCTACCCTTGGAGGTATCGCCCTTTTTGGAATCTCTGGCTTTGTCATTGGACCAGTTATTACCGCACTCTTTCTGGCAGTAGTTACTATCTATGAACACTACTACAAAAGAGAACTGCAGAATAACTAAAACATAAAAATTCAAAAAATACTCCCTTATGGAGTATTTTTTTGTGCACCGCTAGAAGAGTTGTCAGAACCCTTGTAAGAAAATCTATAAAGTATGCTTCCTATTTATCCTGATGATTTTGCACCGATAAGTCTACTTTTGTTTGGAAACTCATAGACAAGTTTCAACAACATACCAACAAAGGAAATCAAGTCTCTCGCTTCTTCTTCACTCATTATCACGATTTCGTGATTTGCTTCGTTACCTTTTTGTCTTATATAGTCAACCCAAGGTGTTGCATCTGGTGGGATGTAGTTTTTTGTCGATAAGTATTCTACATATTCAATAAACTTTTGATTAGTCTCCGCCCCTTTGGATACAGCAATATGCATTAATAGCTTCCGACAACAAAGTACAGATGCCGTGTAGGCTGCCTTCGAATAAGAGTCTCTGGCTTCATCGTATAACTTTTTAACAGTTTCTTCGTCAATATTCTGCACATTCTCACCTGTTCGAACCCCCGGGGTTTGAACATTTCTTTCGTCAAAAAATGTAGGACTGAAACACTGGTGACATATATAAATAACTCCAGACTGTACTCCACTGCCATCTTTGTTACTGCCTTGAATATATCCGTATTCACTGGCAATCGAATTATTGCAATAGCCACAACTAAATATCTTAGATCTCAGACGTTCCGCTTGTTGCCAACGTAGTGACATAATGATTATACAATAAAATAAAAGTCGAGCTGACGAGCAGGATTCAGATAACACTACGCGCGTTTATGTTTAGTCTTATCGACTAAAGTAAACACTTGTCGTGTGCCCTGGTTGTTAGGCGGAACGCGACCTCCCTTTGAAAGGGTGATCTCTTTCCGGCTGCCAGATGGTCGATATTGTCCTGATACAGGAGTTTTACCACCAGTCTTTGCAATTACCTTTGGCATAGAACATAGAGCTTATGCTTGAATGAATAGGAGGTTCGACTACGCCCCCACCAAAAATTGCATGGAGTACAATCTCTGGAGGGGTGTGAACTCACCTAATTAGTCAGCAAAGCCTTAGGCTCAAGCCGTACCAAACTCTATCAGCTCAACTTTTACTTCAATCCGTCAGAATTATATCACTCTATAAACAGCAAAACAAATCATTCATCGAACCTTCAAATACATATCTGTATTTAGCCAAATATTTTGCATTCAAGAAATATTGTTCCCGACGCCTCTATCAATTCTCGAACCCAATCAATTGCAATGTCAGTTTTCTTGGCTAGATTAACTACAAAAAAACGCCAGCATTTTTGATGCTAACGTTTCTCTACTGGTGCCGCGGGCGGGGATCGAACCCGCATGACCTTGCGATCAAGGGATTTTCTTACTCACTACAGTTTTCACTGCCTTTGAATTTCAAAGTTTGTAGTCT
>CAZQRI010000098.1:0-3229 GCA_964595805.1 uncultured Gammaproteobacteria bacterium | reverse complement strand
AAAGCATCTTCAATAACTTTTTTATCTACTTTTTCACTCATTTCACTACTTACAATTTTTGTGAGAGCCGCACTAATCAAATCAACAGCAGATGATTTTACAGCAGAAAGTGCTTCTTCACGTTCCACAGCAATACTCTTTTTTGCTTGCACCACAAGTCCATCAATTTCTACTTTTGCCTGATCTTTCATTTTGTCTGCAAGAGTTGAAGCCTCGGCATGCGCATGTTCAATAATTTTATTGGCTTCTTTTTTTGCTTCTTCGAGTTTTTCTTTATAACTTTGCTCACTCATCATGAGGTTTGTTTCTACTTCTTTTGCCTTATCAATACTTTCGTCAATCATTTCACGACGTTCTTCCAATTTTTTTGTGAGTGGTTTCAAAAGTAAAAACCAAACAATCAAAAATACAAATGCAAAGTTGATAACTTGACCCACAAAAATATGTGTATCAAGACCAAGAGAAGCAAAGACGCTTTCATTTTGTACTTCCGTACCTGATTCCAAAGTATTTTCTACCATATTCTTTGATCTAAAAAATAGATAATATATTATTTACGAAAATAGTCTCATTTCACCGGACCTTATACAGATCCGGTATATCAAACTATTTGAGTGTGAATACAACGACGAGGGCGTAAATAGCGATCGCTTCTGCAAACGCTGCACCCAAAAGCATTGGCACGAGGAGTTTTCCAGAAGCTTCTGGATTACGTCCGATTGCTTCCATAGCTTTTGCGACGATTTTACCAATCGCAAGTGCTGGTGCAATACCACCAATACCGATAGCGAGAGCCTTCATGATAACCACGATAGACTCATGTGTCATTCCTTCCATATTATTTCCTTCTAAGTTTCGTACGCGAGGATTAAGGGGGTTGGTATTTAACCTCGATACTATTTCTTAGTATTAAGAATAAAAGTATTGAAATTCTTTTTAAAGATTCTTTTTTCGAGGTCTCGCTTATAAATTTTTACTTGTCCGTATCTGCGGATAATACAAGTAAAAATTTAAACGCTGCGACACTCTCCAAAAAGAATCTATACTTTTATTCTCAAATCTTAATTTTAATGACCTTCTTCTGCTCCGTGTGGTTCACTCGTAGCTACAGTAAAGTACACAAGAGTCAAAATAGCAAATACAGCAGCCTGAATCAATCCTACTAATAATTCGAGCATCATAAATGGTGCTGGAACCGCAATACCAACAAGTGATCGGATCACAACAATCAATACTTCTCCAGCAAAAATATTTCCAAACAAACGTAATGACAGTGAAAGCACTTTTGCCATTTCACTCACAATTTCGAGTAATCCTACCATGAATTCAATCAGTGAAGAAAAAATAGCAATCGGACCTTTTTTCAAACTTTTTACAATTCCACCAATTTGAATATATTTTCCAATATGAGTAAATACACCTACGGTAAAAAGTCCCATAATATGAGACCCAATCACAGCCACGAGTGCCATCACCACAGTCAGGTTCAAATCAGTATTTGCTGGGCGAAACAATTCTTTATGACCATAGGTAATACTTCCAATACCAGGAAGAAGTCCAATCCAGTTGGAAACTAATACAAAAAAGAAAATAGTTCCAACAACTGGCAAAAATTTTATTGTTTTTTTACGATCACCCGTTACTTGATCAAAAATACCAAGAACCGCTTCGAGTGCATATTCCAAAAAGTTTTGAAGTTTCGAAGGACGAAGTGAAAGTGAACGACGAAGAAAGATTCCCAAAATTAAAAAAACGATCAATGCCAACCACACATTCATCATTGTATTTGTAACAACAAAACTACCAATGTTAAAAAGTTTTTCAGGAGCGAGTTCAGGAAGATGGAGGGTTGTCATAAAAAGGTAACTATTTTTTTTCAATATCGTGATACAGTGTATCGTACTGTTTTGCTTTTTTGTAAATCATTTTTCCAGAAGTCAAGGCAGCAAGAACAAAAGCAAGAGCTGTAAACAAATAATTATGATGATATTTGGCATCGAGCCACTGACCAATCATGACAAAAACCACAACTGGTACAGCAAGTGTCGCACCAAAATCACCTACAATTCGTAGGCCAAGACGGATATACTCTTTATCTTGTGAGGAACGCTTGTTTTCCATAAAATGAAACGACTCAAGTATACAGGAAAAAAATACCCGCGTCAATATTTTTTTTACGCAGGTATTTTGGAAAAAAGTCTTTTGGTATTTTCAACAATGATGGCATTCATTTTTTCTTCTGAAATTTTGCGAACAAGAGCGATTTTTTTGACAACTTCGGCCACCATCCAAGGCTCTGCACGAGTTCCGCGATAGGCCTGGGCAGCCAGATAGGGTGAGTCTGTTTCGACCAAAATCCGATCAAGAGACATTTTTTCAATAACCTCAAGAAGTCCAAGCTGTGGAGCTGGGTCCAATTTTTTTGGAGGAAAAGTCACGACCCCAGTAAAACCAAGATAGAGTCCCATATCAAGATACTGCTTGGCATGCTCCCAATCACTGGTATAGCAATGCATGGTGCCCCGAATAGGACGATTGAGCGAACGCAAAAGTGCTATCATTTCATCTTGCGCATCGCGGCAGTGAATCACGAGTGGCAAATTATGTTTCTCGGCAAATTTCACATGTTCCAAAAAAACGACTTTTTGTTTTTCCAACACTTCTTCTTTACTTTTATCTTTTGGCAAATGGTATAAATCGAGTCCACATTCCCCTATCCCAATCACCTTTGGAGATTTCACCAACTCTTCGTAATAAGCCTCATCAAAACTTTCTTCGCGCGACAAAAAACTGGACTCTTCTTCATCTACATGAGTTGAATGTAAATGTATTGGATGCGTACCAATACTCGCATACATGTTGTCATAGGTCTCTGCCATTTCAACAGCACGAGAACTGGTATCTTTTTGTGTACCAACAATATTCAAAATGGTATTTTTTTCACGGCAGCGCGCAACAACCGCATCACGATCAGCTTTGTAGGCATCAAACTGAATATGCGCGTGGGTATCAATGTACATAATTTACAACTTCGGCATGAACATAATCAACGGTTGATTTCAAAACTTTCAAAGCCTGAGGAAGCAATGGCCAGAGCAAAGTGGCAACACCAACGGCAAATGGTGCCACCACAGACACACTCAACTTTTCCATGAAAGAGGCTGAAAGTGGATAGCGTTCAATAAAATAAATAACAAATCCAACCGTAATAGTCCCTTCAATAAGACCA
>CAZQRI010000097.1:0-3250 GCA_964595805.1 uncultured Gammaproteobacteria bacterium | reverse complement strand
ATGTGATATTGTACTTTGGAGAAACGCCATCATTTGCAATAAAGTTAGATAATATAAAGAAAGAAGCCGCATTAGAATATTATAAAAAATTATTAGAAGATATAAGTGAAAATTCACAAAAAAAAATACACTATAAAAATAGTGTATCATGATCCAGTCACACGAGGCAAAAAGATAAATACTCCAACAAGAAGTAAAATCCCAATACCAAGATATGAATACGCAAGTGAAAATTCAGGTGCTTGAAGCCCACCTACGGCATGACGTTGGTTTTGCATATATATTTGTTTTTATATTTGTATTTGCCGCATTATGCGGATTATTTTTGCGTTTTGAAGTAGCAATAAATGCCCATGCAATGAACACATTCATCCCATCAGTATGTATTTCTACTTTTTCGGATTTTTGAAAATATTTGGCTCAATGAACAATCTTTTCGTAACTTTTTACCTTTATAGTATAGCACAAAAAACGTGTTTTGTCAAGTGGCTTTTGCAATTCTTTTGCAGGTGTCGCACATTCTGTGTTAAAATTGACACGAAACAATCATAAAAAAATTTATGTCACAAAATTTATCAAAATATCTTACTGAATTTCTTGAACACCTCGAAATCGAACGCAATCGCTCACGCCTCACGCTGCAAAATTATCATTTTTATATCCTCCGTTTCATCGAATGGTTCGGCGACAAAAAACCAGAGGCGATCACAGGCGAAGATGTACGCAAATACCGCCTCTATCTCAACCGTTTCATTGACAAAATGGGCGAAGAGCTCAAAAAAAATACCCAAAATTATCATCTCATTGCACTGCGTTCATTTCTCAAGTACCTTGCCAAACGTGACCTCCAAATACTCTCTCCAGAAAAAATTGAACTCATGAAAATGCCAGACCGGGACGTATTATTCCTCGAAGCCGACGAAGTAAAGAGGCTTCTCGAAGCACCAATGCTCATAAAAAAAGAAAAAAAAGACGAAGACCAAGATGACAAACGTCAGTCAGATATTTTGCGCCAAAAATACCGTGATAAGGCAATCCTTGAAATGCTTTTTTCAACTGGTCTTCGTGTATCTGAACTCGCCGGACTCAAAAAAGAAAATATCAACCTCAAACGTGATGAATTTACCGTCACAGGAAAAGGCCGAAAATCCCGCGTAGTGTTTATCTCGGATGATGCCAAATACTGGCTCAAAAAATATTTTGATTCACGCAAAGATCTCAACCCATACCTCTTTGTCGGACATGATAAAAAGAAAAAGGACGATCCCGAAGATGAAGCCCTTACGACACGATCCATACAAAGAATTGTCCACAAATACGCCAAGGCCGCCGGTATTACCAAGCCAGTGACTCCACATACCCTGCGCCACTCCTTTGCCACTGATCTCCTCCAAAATGGGGCAGATATTCGCTCGGTTCAGACCATGCTCGGACACAGTTCAATTACAACGACCCAGATTTATACCCATATTACAGACAAAGAACTGCGCAACATCCACAAAAAATTTCATGACAAAAAACCCAAAAACGATTGACAAACCTGTATTTTTGAACTAGACTAAGACCAATTCTATGAAAACTATACACCGGGAAATTGTTTCGGCTCTTTTACTTTCAAAAGACCACAAAGTCCTTTTTGCAAGAAAAAACCCAAATAAATCAGCAGTATATAACGATTGCTGGCATATTCCTGGTGGTGGAATTGAAGAAAATGAAAGCAAACAAGCCGCACTCAAACGAGAACTCCTCGAAGAAGTGGGCATTGACATTTCTCCATACCCTGTAGAACTTGTTGATGACAAAGGTCAAGGAAGTGCAGAAAAAACACTTGCCGATACAGGTGAAAAAGTTTTGTGTGAGATGCATTTTAATGTATACAAAGTACAACTTGATACAAATGCTGACGAAATAATCGTAAACCTCAGTAGCGAACTATCCGAATATCAGTGGGTTTCTCTTGAGCAGATAGATGAGATTCACAAAACCCCACCTGGCGAAGAATTTTTTGCACGATTTGATAAAAAAACCTTAGTAAACTAACTAAGGTTTTTTTATTTTACAAAACCGAACCTATATAGTATTATTATATAGTACATAGAATACGTACGATTTATGAAATACCAAGAAAAATTGCAAGCAATCTCAATGAGAAGACAAGGTAAAAGCTACACAGAAATAAAAAATACTCTCAATGTTTCTAAAAGCACGTTAAGTGGCTGGCTAAAAGATATTGAACTCACACCCAAACAATACCAAAGGCTCTATGTAACTCTTCGTCAAAAAAATGGATATCGTCAAGCTAAACTTATGCAAAGACGAAAGGAAGAAAGAAAAATTGAAACCAATAATCGCGCAAAAAAAGAATTCAAAAAACAAAAAACAAACTCTTTTTTTCTTTGTGGCCTTATGTTATATTGGGCAGAAGGAGACAAGACAGAAAAAGGATTAGTAAAATTTAGTAATTCCTCTCCCGAAATGATACAATTTATGGTGTCGTGGTTTAGAAAAATATGTGGAACCCCATTGGAAAAAATAAAAGTAGAACTTCATATTCACGAACTACATAATAAAGAGGTTGTTGAAAACTATTGGTCTAAACTCACCAAAATACCACTGACACAATTCCAAAAAACACAAATAAAGCCGACATCTCTTGGGCATAGAAAAAAAATACTCTATAATGGAACCTGTGCCCTACGGATATGTGATACTATTCTTTTTTGGAAAATTCAATCTTGGACACAAGAGTTTATAGTTAATCTAGACAAAATTCAAAAAATGAGCTAATATACTTTCACCTTAAAAGGGCCCGTAGTTCAATGGATAGAACGAGAACCTTCTAAGTTTTAGATCTTGGTTCGATTCCAAGCGGGCCCACTATGTTTCTCGATATTGGAGTAGGTATTCTCCTTTCGATATTGATACACTTTCTTTTTGCTGTTGAAGTCAGCCCTGCCTTCCTATTTTTTGGTATTGCTTTGACACTGTTCCCTGATATAGATTTTTTCATCGAATACATCAAACACGGAAGTGTGGGTGGAAAATTTATACGCGAACATCGAGAGCTATTACACTTTCCTCTTGCTTACATCCCAGCTATTGGGATTATTTTTCTCATCTGGGGAAATATGTGGGCTACATTTGCGGGCCTTGCGTTCTTTTCACATTTTCTTCACGATAGTATTGGCATTGGCTGGTGGGCTGCAATTTCCTCCGGGCTGCACGATTCAATATCAGGCCAATAGTTGTG
>CAZQRI010000096.1:1899-3266 GCA_964595805.1 uncultured Gammaproteobacteria bacterium | reverse complement strand
TAAAAAAGTGACTTTGTCCGATGATATGTGTTTTTACAAAAATTTTTTCTGTTTCGTATGTCTTGGTTTGGAGAATGGTAACGGAATCTGATGAAAAATTGTTGCTATCTTCACCAAAAAAGTAGAAAAGACAAGAATCTTTTGCTCGTTGTTCAAAGGTATTCAGCATATATATATTTTTAAAAGTATACCTAATCCCCTGGGTAAGTTCAAGAATACTGGATTATTGGGCTAATTATGATATTATATCATCATAAAGAAGTATTTTTATGTCAAAATCAGGAGCTCATCAAAACTTTTCGTATGTACAAGTTGGAAAGACACTGTCTCTTTTTGGGCGTCATTATACAGTAGTTGGTAGAATTCGATACCAAGCCAAGATTGAAGAGTGGGATTCTGAAGAAGGTGCTTTTGAAAGTTACCCTCTCACCTATGACGAATGGATTCTGGAGGGAGGAAATATGGAGGATGTCTATATTACTGAGGAAGAAGGTGTATTTTATTTTGGGTATGCATGGCCTGCACCAAAAGGTATTCCTTTACCTCAAAAACCAGAACGAGAGTTACAAGTATCTCAGAAACATACGAAACAAAAAATTACAGAACGGGGTGATCTCGAAGTTATTTTTGTTGAGGGAAATACCCATGGTGTGGAGCTTGGATTTGAAAACGAATATGCTTCGTATCAGTATGAAAAAGATTATTATGGAATAGAGTGGGAAATTATTGATCTAGGAGAAGAACAGGATGTATATTATTTTCGGGAAAGAGTATTAACGAAAGTAGAAATTCTCAAAGCTTTTAATTATACGGAATTGGTCCAAAAAGAAGAGCAAAAGATGTCTGTCTCTAAAGAGTATGATCGTTGGACTAAATATTTTTTTGTTATTGCTGTTATTTTAGGTATTTTGACACTGTATTCATTTCTTCCTGGAACGAATATCTATAAGAAAGAATTTAGATATAATTCTGCGCCTGGAAAACCTGAAACGCAAGAATTTGGTCCTATACCACTAAAAAAAGTTGGGAAAGTATATAATATACAAGTAAAAGTGCCTTCGCTCTCTTCTTATGAAGATACCATTGAGCTTGATATTGAACTTTTAGATGCGGGAAAAAAGAGAATTAATTTCATGAATGGAGAATTGTGGAAACGAGATGAAGAAATATTTGCTGATCCTCAAACAAAAAATAACTATTTTCGTCTCGTGGAGGCAGAAAATTATTATGTTCGTGTAACATCTCTTTCGACAAGTACTTTTCGTGGAAATCTTGCTATCGCTGTGTATGAAAATATTCAACTCACACGATATTATCTCGGAGCTTTGATCTTTGTAATTATTTTATTATTTTGTTTACGAAAATTT
>CAZQRI010000096.1:0-1889 GCA_964595805.1 uncultured Gammaproteobacteria bacterium | reverse complement strand
TCATAAAACATAATATGAATGCAGCCTTACGTATTTTATTTGTATCACTTGGAGTTGGTGCACTGGCGATACCATTTTTTGCCGCACCTCGAGGCTGGGGTATTGGTACCGAAAAGAATACCAAAATACTCCTTGCAAATAAGGAATGTTCGGAACAACAAAAGGATAAAAATGGTAATTGTCCGGTAAGTAAAAATTTGAGGTCTCATTCTTCCCGAAGTTTTTTGGGTGGTGGAACGGGAACAGGAAAATAATTTTCAATTCATTATTTATTATTTCATGTAAAATATGAAAAAACTTTTATCAAGTGGAATTTCGGTCTTTGGTGTTTTTATCCCGAGTCTTGTGTTTGCTCAAACAAACGCTGTAAATTCAGGATCTACAGCAGAACTGATTTCAACGCTTATTTATGCGGGAATAGGCATTGGTCTTTGTTTTCTTGTTTATATGCTGATTGATATTATGACTCCGGGACATTTAGCAAAACAATTGGCTCATGAAAAAAATGTTGCTTTGGCAATTGTGGTTGGTGCTATCATGTTGGGTGTTTCTATTATAATCGCTGCCGCAATTCATTAATAAAAATTATGTTGCATCAAAATAAAGAAGGACTGATGAAAGTGCAGTCTGGGTTTCTGTTATTTTCAGTACTGGTGATTGCTTCTTGTGGAATTTTTTACGAGCTTCTTATTAGCACCGTTTCTACATATTTTTTGGGGAGCGGTGTTTTGTATTTTTCTTTGACTATAGGGCTTTTTCTTTTTTTTATGGGAGTTGGGTCCTATATTTCAAAGTATGTAGAAAAAAATTTGTTGGAGTGGTTTATCCGCATGGAAATTTTTATCGGTATTATTGGAGGTTTTTCAAGTTTTATCCTTTACTATGCTTTTAGTGTTACTCAAGCCTATTTCTTTTTCTTGATTTTGGTAATTGCAAGCATTAGTACACTTATTGGACTTGAAATACCTGTGGTAGTGCGTATTCTCAAAGAACGACACACCCTAAAAGACACCATTGCTCATATTTTGACATTTGATTATGTGGGAGCCCTTGTTGCCTCGGTTATATTTCCACTTATTTTTTTACCCTATCTTGGAATCATGAGAACGTCTTTTTTGATTGGATTTATAAATCTTTTGATTGCAATTCTCGGTATTTACATTTTTTGGAATGTTCTCAAAAAGAAAAAAATATATCTGACGATGTCTTTGCTTGGAATTATATTCTTGGTAACTGGATTTATATTTTCTTTTTCTATTACAAAGTTTTTTGAAAATTATGCCTATCAAGATAGAATCATTTTTACAGAACAGTCTGTCTATCAAAGAATTATCGTAACCAAGTTTAAGGAGGATATTCGTTTATTTCTCAATGGAAATTTACAATTTAGTTCGCTCGACGAATATCGTTATCATGAAAGTTTGGTACATATTCCTCTCTCATACGTAAAACAAAAAGAAGAAATTTTGGTTCTTGGTGGTGGAGATGGGCTTGTGGTGCGAGAGTTATTAAAATACCCAGAAATTCAGCATATTACGGTAGTTGATATTGATCCAAAAATGACAAAACTTGCACAAACAAACAAATTTTTTCTTGAGATAAATGAACATTCTCTTTTGAATTCAAAAGTAACAGTAGTAAATGAAGATGCTTTGAAGTTCGTCGAAAATACTCAAATTTTGTATAATGCTGTAATTATTGATTTGCCTGACCCAGAAGATCCTTCTTTGGGTCGTCTGTATACCAAAGAATTTTATGGACGGGTAAAACAGAGAATGAGTAAAGATGGGGTTCTTGTAACTCAATCTACTTCGCCTTATTTTGCTCGACAGGCATATTGGACGATTGGAGCTACCTTGGGGTCGGAGTTTTCTTGGGTAAAACCATAT
>CAZQRI010000095.1:0-3285 GCA_964595805.1 uncultured Gammaproteobacteria bacterium | reverse complement strand
TTCAACGAGCGATACTTCATACACATCATGCCTTGGGTTATTTTTTTCATCAGCCAGGATAATGTGCAATGCCGCAGATACTTCACCATCGTGATTCACGAGACATCCCGTGATACGAGGCGTGTTATATTTATCTGCTTCAAATGATTGTTCTTTTAATTGTTCAGAAAGAATTTTAGAAGCATTTTCTCCTTCCAATTTTTTTACTTCATCTGTTTGACGTCCATTTCCAATTACAATACCATTTTCAAAACAATATACTGCGTTATACTGCAGCAAATCCAAATCCCCTTGCGCCATCACATCCTCATCCGTTGCCACAACCGTCACCAAATTTTTTTCTGCTACAAAAACATAGCGCTTGGCTCGGCTTGCGGCACTTCGTGCCGTAACACCATAAAGAGCAACCACAGCACTATTTATTTTCCCCAGGAGAAGAAATCTCCCAGGATATGCTTTTGTGCGAAGTAACTCCACAACATCCATATTATTCAATTATCGTGCCATCAAATTTCTTTCCCGAAAGTGCTGCATCAAGAGTCTTCAAGTTTCGACCATCAACAAAAAACACCTTCAATCCCAATTTTCTTGCAAGTTTACTTGCCATTGGATCAAATGGAGTATTCATGCCTGGTTTTCGTTCTTTTGGAACCACATTTTCACAAAAATATTTCCAGTCTGTACGTTCAATCTTTACTGCATCTGTGAACTGATTTGGATCTTTGTCATAGACATAGGAAATGTTTGATAGATTACAGAGCTCTTTTACTCCATAGGCCTCTGCCAACTTCACGGCGCTGTGATCAGTCGTATATCCAGGTTTCCATCCTGCAGCAATAATAATAGACTTCTTGGTTTTTACTTTCACTCGTGGATCCATAACAATGTTTGGGTATGCGAGATCACCGAACAAAGCATGCACAAAACGTGCATTGGTATAGGTAACCGCAATTCCAAGCCAATCGAGTTCTTCGTCTGTCATTTTTACTACCTGACTTGCTGCATTTTGATATTGGCGACAAGTAGCACCGCCCCCAATCACAATAATAAATTTTTCACCACGCTTAATACGTTTCAAAAGTAATGCTCTAAATCCTCGAAGAAATTCGATATCAAAACCAGTCTTTGGAATAATAATGGAACCACCAACAGACAAAACTTTGAAATTATTTTTCATGTTGTATATTTAATGAGAAAAAGGACTTGGATGTGCACGAAATTTTTTATTGGTTGCTTTTATGTGCACATGCGCATTTTGACTTTTCAAAAGTTCAGGTCGATTTGATTTGAAAGTACTTGGAGTGCGATAGGCTACTTTACCTTTTCCCGCACGACTTGAGGCATGATTTTTCATAATTGAGTGAGTGAGAGAAGTAAGTGCTTGCATTTACTTCCGAGCGAGTGAAAATTATATGCGAAGCAATATAATAGTAAAAGCTAAATTTGTTGAGGATCACGTTTAAAAATACTATGAACCAATATATTGATAAGACTCATAATCAGTGCTCCAAAAAATGCTGCCTGAAATCCAACAACATCAAATCCTTTGACAATCGTTCCAGCAAATTTAAAAAGAATAGCATTGATTATAAGGGTAAATAATCCAAGAGTCAAAATATTTACCGGCAATGTCAAAAAAATCAAAATTGGTTTCAAAATAATATTGATAATACCAAGGACCAATGCAGCGACAAAAGCAGCATACCAACCACTCACACGAATTCCTGGTACATAATGCGCAATAATCAAAAGTGTGGCAGCATTTAAAATCCAACGTAAAAATATATTCATATAAGCAGACATTAATAATTTTAAAGAAAGCAGCCCGAGCTGCCTTCTAAAAACTAAATCGTTTGAATTTCTGTTTCTTTTTCTTCTCCAATACGTTTGATATGTTCATTTTGATCACGAACCATACGTTCAAGTTCATCTTGGAGTGAAAATTTTTCATCCTCGGCCAATTCTTTTTCTTTATAGGCTCTATCAATAGCAGAACGAACATCTTCACGAACCTGACGAAGTGCGATACGACCCGCTTCAAGTTTTTGGTGCAAAACTTTGATAAGATCAGCACGTCTTTCATGGGTCAAATCTGGAAGACAAAGACGAATTAACTTTCCATCATTCACTGGGTTAATACCAAGTGGAGAATTTCGAAGACCAGATTCTACTGCCTGCATAAGACTTTTGTCCCAAGGATCTACCGTAAGAGTCTTGGCATCAGCCACCCCAATAGAAGCTACGGCCTTGAGGGGCTGTCTTCCTCCATAGGCTTC
Organism: uncultured Gammaproteobacteria bacterium; assembly: GCA_964595805.1. Classification (GTDB taxonomy): domain Bacteria; phylum Patescibacteriota; class Patescibacteriia; order Magasanikbacterales; family UBA922; genus CAYTKU01. Next base: position 1,009 of record CAZQRI010000095.1, on the reverse strand, counting down.
AATAGGAATATCCTCAACAATAGCTGGGGTTGCGCGACCAGTACGAAGTGAACTAATATCTGTTTTGAGGTGTTCAACAACCGCTGAAAATTCCCCTTTGTGCATTTCTAGAATTTGGTGCATATTCAGTAAATATTAATATTTATTGCTTTGGTGGTACCGTAAACCCGATATACAGGATATTGTCTTGTTCTGGGTGGATCAAGAGGGCTGTAGGGATCTGATCTTTAGGTAATTTCTTTGTATTCCTGTTTATACCACCATCTATGGTTTTATACAAGACCGAGCGGTTTTCGATAGTACCCGTATAGTACATTTCTCGATCGTTCTTTGGATTGATAGCAAAGGCATAAATTTTGATCGTACCAGGGGCATTGAGGGTACTCATGGCTTCCCACGTATCTCCACGATCAGACGAAGACAAAATTCCATAGCTTGAAATCCAATACACAAGACCTTCTTTGGTAGGACTCATGACAAATTTACGAAATTCCACAGCGCCACTAAATTTTTTCAAAGCTTTGAGACTACTTGTCCATGTTTTTCCTCCATCATCACTCCGATACAAACCAGCATCGGTCGTAGCAACATACAAAACACCTTCTTTGTAAGGATCTACATAAAATGACAAGACTGAAGTTTTGAAACGTTTCAAAAGTTGTGTACTAATACCAGTATCGTTACTCACAAGCAAATCTCCTTTTGATTTCAAAATATATACACGACCTGGTGAAAATGGATCAGTCGATACATTCACGATACGATCATTTGATGGTTCACGATAAATTTCACTCCAACTTCGATTACAATCAGTACTTTCAAATATTTTGGTACCATCGGTAGCATACAAAATACATTTGTCTTTTGGATTGATTGCTATACTATAGATAAATCCACTATTGAGTGGTTCTGGTGAAAGCTGCCATGTTTTTCCAGAATCATAAGAATAAAACATTCCGTTTCCACGAGATCCCCAATATAAGGTATTTGGTGCTTGTGGATCATTGAG
>CAZQRI010000094.1:0-3362 GCA_964595805.1 uncultured Gammaproteobacteria bacterium | reverse complement strand
GACATATCTTGTAAAAGATATTCCCCAGTTGTTTTATGTTGAATAATTGCGGTTACAACATCTCGTGACTGAGTTACTTTGTCTTCACGAGGAGGGACAGAAGTTAAACAAATATATGGAGCCACAACTTGCTTTATATGAAGTCCAAACTTTTTTGCAAAATCAAAATCACGTTCGTCATGTGCAGGAACTCCCATAATGGCACCCGTCCCAACGCCACCCATTACATAATTGGTAATCCAAACAGGAACTTCTTCACCACTCACAGGATTAAGCGCTTTTATTCCAGCATTCACACCTGTTTTTTCTTTTTCACCATCTTCGACTCCTCCAACTTGTTCTTTGAGTGTATTTTCAATATATGTTTTTACTTCGTCACTTGGAGACCAGCCCATAGCAATCCATGATTTTGCAAGCTCGGCTGAAATAGCGAGAAATGTGACGCCGTAGATTGTATCTGGGCGAGTTGTAAATACAGTAACTTTGTGTTTATCATTGTCTTGACCTGTAATACCACGAAGAGGAAAATTGATTTCTGCACCTTCACTGCGCCCAATCCAATTTTCTTGTTGCGCGCGGGCTTGTGGAATATAGTCAACCTCTTTGAGACCTTCAAGAAGTGAATCCGCATACTTGGTAATTGCAAGCATCCATTGTTCTTTGTCACGTTGCTCTACGGCTGTACCACAACGTTCGCAGCATCCAGATACGACTTCTTCATTTGCCAAACCAATTTTGTCTTTTGGACACCAGTTGATTGGCTGATTTTTTTTGTAGGCAAGTCCGTGTTTGTGGAGCTGCAAAAAGATCCACTGTGTCCATTTGTAATATGTTGGATCAGTCGTATCTACGACGCGTGACCAATCAAAAGCAAAACCCAGTGCTTTGAGCTGACGAGTAAAAGTCGCAATATTTTCTTCTGTCACATCAATTGGAGGTCGGCCAGTTTTGATAGCAAAATTTTCTGTTGGAAGTCCAAAAGCATCAAATCCAATTGGGTACAAAACATTTTGCCCTTGCGCTCGACGTTTTCGGCCAATCACATCCATTGCAGAATATGATTTTGGATGTCCAACATGAAGCCCAGCTCCAGATGGATATGGAAACTCAACAAGAGCATAAAATTTTTCTTTGGTCGAATCTTCGACAACTTTAAAGGTCTGATTGTCTTCCCAGTATTTCTGCCACTTTGGTTCAATCTCTTTTGGGTTATATTTTTCCATAAAATCAAGGGTATTAAGTAGAGGTATACTACTAAAATAGGCCAAGAATTGCAAGTTTTTTCAATGAAGCGGAATTTATGTATTTCCTGAACGGGTTTTGCGAGCGCACGAAGCAACCAGCGAATCCAGTGACGAGCGAAGTGAAGGGAATACATAAATTCCGTGGAGTTGACAAAACTTGTATATTTTAGCATAATCTAGCCAATATGCGAGATATTTTCCGAAAAGCCGTAGCACAACTTGAATACGAAGACGAACTCTTTCAAGATGCCCTTGCTTCAAAGGTCACTTTGGCGACTTCGCTCGAAACATGGGCAGTGGCAAGAACTGTAGCAGAAAAGCTGTATGAGTTGGTCTTGAAATATAAACCCGCACAAATTGTAGAAGTTGGCACGTCTTTGGGCTATTCAACCATTTGGATGGCAGAAGCTGCACGTGAATATGGCGGGAAAATTATTACCCTTGAACATGAAGCTACAAAAATTGCGAAAACACAAAAATTGTTTGATGAACTTGAGCTTCAAAACACCGTCGCGATGATTGAAACAGATGCCAGTGATTTTTTGAAAAACTTTGATAAGCAAATTGATTTTCTTTTTCTTGATGCCATGAAACGTGAATACGTGAACTATATAAAACTCTCCGAAAAAAATATGCCAATTGGATCACTTCTAGTTGCTGACGACGTTGTAACCTGGCGACGAAAGCTGGATGAATTTTTTGAATATATAGAAAAGAGCACAAAATATAAAATCCAAGTTTTGGAACTTGGACATGGACTTCTTGTCGCAGAAAAGATGTAGGGACGGACGGGGAAGTACATACCTCAAGAAAATGACGTCAGTATATCGACTACTCAGTTTTCTTTTTGGCAAGAGTCGCGGATCAACCCGCATGACAGAGCTTGAAGCTCAACTCTCTTTTAACATCCCCGTCCGGCACAGATAGTACACCTACATATCATTTATTGTCAATCCTTTTTGTCAGTGAGATCACCGAGAAAATCTATTGCTTCAAGATCAATCTCTTTGCCAGTCATATCTTCTCCCCCGGCAGCAATATCTTCCATCACGGTTTTGGAACTTGTCTCAAAAACATAAAATTTGTTGTCGATTACAAGGTTTGGTGAACGCTGACAATATCCCGTGCAGCCACAATAATCAAGGTCATATTCCTCGTTTGCTTCGCCTGGTTTGACACCAGTACTTTTTGTTATTTCTTCCATGATACGCTTTGCACCAAATGCAGCGCAGGAGCGACTATCACAGACTCGTATTTTTTTCATAGTAATTTTTATACTCCAACAATGAGACGAAGATCCTCTGGTGGTTTCCACGGTGGTTCAAAGGTAATTTCTACTTCCACATATTTTACTCCGAGACTACGAAGTCCATCTTCAAGATCTGCCTGAATCTGAGGCCCGAGTGGACATGCCGGCGTGGTATAGGTCATCACAATGCGCACATGTTCATCGCTCTCAATATGAATCTCGTACACCAAACCAAGTGTCCAAATATCGACACCGAGCTCTGGATCCATGATTGTTTCGAGTTGTTCAATTATTTGTTCACGTGTAATCATACAAATTTGTTATATCCGGTTTCTTCCACCTCAAGAGCCAATTCTTTGCCTCCTGTTTTTACAATTGTACCACCAACCATAATATGTACAAAGTCTGGCACTACATATTGCAGTATACGGTTGTAATGAGTAATAAGTAAAATTCCTTTTGTCCCATCTTGAAAAGCATTGATCCCTTCGGAAACGAGTTTGAGTGCATCAACATCGAGTCCAGAATCTGTTTCATCGAGTATTGCATATTTTGGATCAAGCATTTTGAGCTGCAATGTTTCAAGACGTTTTTTTTCTCCTCCAGAAAAACCAGCATTGACATAGCGTGCCGCAAAATCTTTATTCATCCCCAAAGATTCCATTGTATCAAGAAGATATTTATGAAATTTCACTGGATGTTGTTTTTCCCCAGTTTTGGCTGCAATTGCCGTACGCAAAAAACTTGATACTGTAACGCCTGCGATTTCTGGTAGATACTGCTGTGATAGAAAAAGTCCGGCTTTAGCGCGATCTTGAACTTTTGCATTGGTAATATTTTCATTATCTAAAATAATTTCACCCTCTGTA
>CAZQRI010000093.1:0-3366 GCA_964595805.1 uncultured Gammaproteobacteria bacterium | reverse complement strand
AGCAAAATTGCCACCAAACACTTGTTATACATCCGAACGTCTCCCTGACGTGATTTAGGTGGAATGAACACGACCAAGAATTATATACGAATACCGAGATATTGTCAAGGGTCAGAAAGAATGAGATAATACTTTTATGATAAAAAAACTATGTCCATGAAATCCACTATCAAAAAAATTATCCCCAAAAAGTTTCTCAACCTGAGGCACTTATTTTTTGCTTGGTACGGCGCTTACAAGTATGCCTTTCCTTCGGAGGATCTCCTCGTGATTGGAATTACGGGGACGAGTGGAAAATCCAGTACCACCTATTTTTTGCGCCAAATGCTCGAAGCCCAAGGGTTCAAAGTGGGTTCGCTTTCGACTATTGATTTTTATGTTGGCGGTGAAAACAAATTGAACGATCAAAAAATGACCATGCTTGGAAAATACAAAATCCAAAAATACCTGCGCGAGATGGTCGATAAAAAATGTGATATTGCAATCGTTGAAACGACAAGTGAAGGGTTTGTGCAGTATCGTCATAGATTCATCAACTACGATATGATGATCTTGACCAATCTCTATCCAGAGCATATTGACTCGCATGGCAGCTTTGAAAATTATAAGGCTGCAAAAGTTGGTATTTTTGAATATGTAGCGCATGCCAAACGAAAGCATCTTTCTTCTGAAAAATTTCTCTCGCTTTTGGATACTTCCAAAAAATTTATAGAAAAAACTGCGATTGTAAATGGTAGGAGTGAATATGCACAGGAATTTTTGGATGAACATTTTGAAAGACTTTGTACCTTTGGAGATGATCTTACAAATATTTCTTCGGATGCCGAGGGCCTTCATTTTGAAATAAACAAAAAATCATTTTTTGCGCCTCTCTATGGCGAACATAATATATTCAATATTGCAGCGGCGCTTGCTGTACTGCACCAGCTCAATGTTTCTTTTGAAAATGCTCAGAGTGCTGTAGCAAAACTCAAAGGGCCAGAAGGACGTCTCGAGTTTATCTCCGAAGCAGAAGCCCATGGATTCAAAGTTATTGTGGATTATGCTTTTGAACCTGTTGCGATTGAAAAATTGTATGGCGTCGTAGAAAAATTGGCTCCAAAGCGTGTGATTCATGTTTTTGGTTCTACAGGGGGTGGTCGCGATATTTCACGACGCTTTTCTGTTGGTGAATATGTTGGAAAACATGCAGATATTTGTATTGTGACCGACGAAGATCCTTATGACGATGAACCTATGGATATTATTCGGGATGTTGCTGGAGCTGTTGCAAAAACAGGAAAAATTGAAGGAAAAGATTTGTTTCAAGTTTTGGATCGTAAAGAAGCTATTGAAAAAGCTATTCAAATGGCCGAGGCAGGGGACTTGCTTTTGGTCACAGGAAAGGGGTCGGAGCAGGGTATGATTGTAAAAGGTCAGATGATTCCTTGGGATGATCGCCGTTTTGTTCGTGAGGCCATTGTAAAAAAACAGTAAAATTTGATATACTATCAAAGCGAAAGAGATAATTATTTTTGTATCATGACAAGGAATACTTCAACTTCTTCTTTGCGACGATTTTTTACATCTCGTCTTTTTCTGTTTATTATCTTTGCGGTTATTGCTCTTATTATTTTTGGATCGATTCGCACTTATTATCAGGATTATAAAGTAAAACAAGAAATTGCGAGTTTGCAAAAAGAAGTCGAACAGCTTCAAAAGAAAAAATTTCAGTCCATGGAACTTTTGGAATACGTAACCAGTAATGCTTTTGTAGAAGAAAAAGCTCGAACAGAGCTTAATCTCAAAAAGCCTGGTGAGCATGTTCTTATTCTTCCAAATGTTCAAAAAGATGTAGAAGTAAAGAAAAATAATTCTCAAAATCCCGAATCTGGACAGAATCTATCAAATCCTATAAAATGGTGGTATTACTTTATCCACAAGCCATTACCGTAGGCTTTAATATAAATTTTTTATATGGAAGAAAATAACACAGTGTCCGAGGTGGCAGAAGCAAAACAACAAAGTCACTCACAAAAAACAAAAATGTCTCCAGCCTTGTTGGCATTGCTCGGAGTTTTTTCTACGCTTGTAGTAGTATTTTTGATTGGTCTTGCTGTTGTTGTTTCGAGAGTACATGCTGTTTCACAAAATGCCAGCATTTTAAAAGTAGCAAAAGTTTTGCACCTTTCAGCTGCTTCTGTAAATGGTCAAAAAGTTCTGTACTCCAATTATATTGAAGATTTCATGACTCTCAAAAAGTTTTATGTTGCGCAAGGATCTGAATTTCCTCCAGTTTCTGACAATGATATTTCAGACATGACTATTAGTCGTCTTGTTGCCAATAAATTAATTGAACAGTTATCAAAAAAATATTCTATTGAAGTGAGTGCTGATGATTTGAATGCAAAAAAACAAGAATTGCTTTCAAAATTTCCAAGTCAAGAAGCTATTGATGCAGAACTTCAAAAAAATTATGGATGGAATTTTGATACCTATTTGGAAAAGGTAATTCGTCCTTTGGTTTTGGAACAAAAATTACAAAGTGCTTTTGTTTCAAGTACTGACCCAGCATTTGCAAACTTCAAAAAAGAAGAAGTTCGAGCACGACATATTTTGTTTAGTACAGAAGGAAAAGATGATGCGACCGTAAAAAAACAAGCACAATCAGTTTTGGATCGTTTGAAAAAAGGTGAAGACTTTGAAAAAATGGCAAAAGAATTTGGATCTGATGGTACCAAAGAAGTTGGTGGTGACTTGGGTTGGTTTTCTCGAGGAGAAATGGTTCCAGAATTTGAAACAGCAGCCTTTGCTCTTCAAAAAGGACAACTCGCTGAGCTTGTCAAAACACAATTTGGATATCATATTGTTCGACTTGATGACAAACGAGAAGGAAAAGATTTTGTAGGCTTTATGGATGACCAAATTGCTAATGCAGAGATTGACTTGTTTATCAATATCCATAATCCATTCCTTGATCTCAAAAATAAATTGAATGGAGTTGTATCAACAAGCACACAGCAATAATTTTCAAAATAAAAACTCCTCGAGAGATTCGGGGAGTTTTTTTATTTAGAGTTTTTTACTCAGTTGTTCAATGTGTTCTTGCAGAGCCATCCATTCTTTTTCTTTTTCCAAAATAAAATAGGTGGTATCATGAAGTTTTTCTGTTTTTTCACGAGAGTATTCTTTGCTGTTTTGTTCAAACCAAGAAAGGAGTTTTTGTTTTTCTTTTTCAAGGTCCATGATTTCCATTTCTACTTCTTGGAGGGCCTTGCGTTCTTTTTTTATTTCTTGTTGGAGGGCTTTGCGTTCTTCTTGGGAAGATTTTATTTCAATTTTTGTTTCTTTGGTGCAACTTATAATAAAATCGTTATCGGTGCGAAT
>CAZQRI010000092.1:0-3375 GCA_964595805.1 uncultured Gammaproteobacteria bacterium | reverse complement strand
AAAATTCCAGAAACAATTCTCTCTCGCTGTCAACGCTATGTGTTTTCACGCGTAGCAAAAAATACTTTGAGTGCCCTGCTCGACAAAGTAGCCAGCGAAGAAAAAATCACGGTGGACGAAGATGTCAAAGAAGCGATTATTGAAAAAGCCGAGGGTGGTGTACGCGATACCATTAGTATGCTTGACCAAATCATGTCGACGGGTGAAAAGCACCTGACCCGTGAACAAGCGTCACTCTTTCTTCCTATCTCTCCCCTTTTGGATACCCTGGTATTTCTTGAAAATCTTATTGCTCACAAGGGCGCCGAAGCCATGCATTTTATTCACAAAATCTCGAGCGAAGGACGAGACATGCCAACATTTCTCGAAACCATTCTCGAGACCCTACGCGTTGTGATGATCGCCAAAATTCAAGGCCAAGTAGCAATGGCAGAAGACCTGAGTAAAGAAGCACGCGAAAGTGTCGAAAAAATCTCCAAGCAAATTTCTTCTGCCGAACTTTTGCGCCTGATAGACATCTGCATGAAACGCCGCATGAATATAAAAAACAGCCCTATCCCAGAGCTGCCTATTGAACTGATCGTCCTTGAATGGATTCAAAATAATGATAAAATTGTTGTGGCAGCTCCAAGCGCTCCTACGGCCCCAATAGCAACAAAAATAGTCGAAACAGTAAAAGTTGAGACTCCAGAAGTAAAACCCGCGCCAGAGGCAATTTTGGAGGTCAAAACAAGTGTTCCAGAAATAGTTGAGGCTGCTACTGAAACTATTGCCGAAACTCCAGCCGTCACAGCTACGGCAAGTAGCGTCAATTCTCCAAATTTTCAAACACTCAAAAATAAATGGGCCGAAGTAATAAAATGTGTAGAAAAGAAATCCGCTTCTCTTGTATCACTACTCAAAAGTTCAAATCTCTTGTCGCTCGAAAACAACATGGTGACCCTCGAAGTATCCTACAAAATTCACCAAGACAAATTCAACCAAAAAGAATACAAAAAAATCATGGAAGATGCCCTGCTCGAAACTATGGGAGCGCCACTCGCCTTTCGCACCGAAGTTGCTGCCAAAAGTACGACAGAAGCAAACGCAGGAGATCTAGAAAATCTTGCTGCGGCTTTTGGTGGGGTGGTGGTATAGCACTCTTTTTATTTTTCTATGCAAACAAAAACAAAAACACGAACCCTTACCAATACACATCTTCTTATTGCTGTCATAATCGCATTTTTTTCTAGTGCCATTGCTTTTGGCTTTCTTCCAAATTTTAAACTTCAACCAATAAAAGCAGATATCAAAAAAGTTCAGAATGCAAAAACTCCTCCTGTAGTTTGTAACAAACAATCAGACTATGCCACCATGCTTCGTTGCTACCCATCACTTGGTGATCTGCGCCAACATTTACGATCACAAAGTGTTCAAATTGGAAATGCACCAATGATTCTCGAAGATGCCTTTGTTGTGCAGCTCCTCAGGACATATTCTGGAGACATGACAAATGAGCAAAAACTTGATTTTATTGCACAAAATATTACACCCCTAGGTTTGATTTCAGAAAAAGAAAAACAATATATTTTTCGTGTTGTTCACATGCTTTGGTATGAAAAACATGGAACCTCTTCATGGAGTATCAAAAATTATACTCCAAATGATATTAATACCCTTGTATGGGTAAAAGGCCTTTTGCCCAATGACCAACTCGCTGTTCCAAACCTTGAGACTAATACGTATTTTGATGATCGAGATCCTTTCGAGCCACTCAGTTTCCCTGCTTTTCTAAAACTTTCTTCTTTGGCAAAAACATTTTTGTCAGATACTCATGAACAGACAACCGTAAATGCGATTCGTTGGTACAAACAAAATTTTTTCCATGCCTATACGGACGGAGCTGACTCTTATGGATGGGAAAGATACAATGACAATATCCCAGGGCAAGTAACCTTTAGCAATGAAGGATACGCACCGATGTCTCTTGAAAGACTGTTTGAAGAAAGAATCAGTGGATGTCACGATGCTTCGACAGTTCTTGCCAATATGCTCCGTTCTCTCAATATTCCCGCACTTGATCTGTTTGGAAGGTCAAATCACATGCGAGTATACCTACCAACACTCAATAAATTTATCCATGGAGATCATGTCGTAGAACACGCAGCAGGCGTTCCCGCAGAAAATCTGCTCCTCACACCAGAACAGTTGCTCCCCCTTGATCTGCCTCCTGATCAATATAGTGACTATGATTCGTATATACGTGGTCTTTTTGCAAGTCCAGAACAACAATTTATCCTCGGAGCACTTGAGCTGAAACGAAATGGTGATACACTGTTTATACAATCCGGACAATGGTGCGCTCCTCTCTCGGAATCAACCCAAGCGATCCTTCAACAAGAACTCCCCGAATTTCACCTCCACCCATCTTCAAATGATGTATGCTATCATATTGTCGGAGACTCACTCCCGATTCAAACTATTGATCAATTAGAGCATCCATAAAAAACGAAATAAAACAAAAAAGCCGACATTGCAGTCGGTTTTTTTGTGCGAGCTCGACAGTTATTTTATTTATTTTGACTGTGCGGCAAGGAGCTGTTTGTAGCTCGTTCGATATTGCCACAAAAAATACACATTCAAAAGCAATAACACATTCCCCATAATAGCACCAGCCGTAAAGAGTCCTCCATCTAGCACGAGATGAAATGCAACAATATTTACCGTAAAGGGAAGAATGAGAAGGGCGGCTGCCGCAGTTCTTTTGGTCCAGAGCAGAATAATGGCAAGGAGAAAACAGATTGCCATAATAATCATAATGTAACCACTCCTCATGAGTATATTGATAAATTCAAAGGCCTGGTCAGTGTTATACATGTCTCGAGTAGGCGGCGGAAAAATGCCAAGGGTCCCCAAAATAGGACTGACGAGAAGAAGACTGAGTATTCCTTTTAACACTGGATTGAGGTATTTTTTCATAGAAAAAAATTATACAATAATATAGTAGAATGCTTGAATTTTTTCCAGCATTATCATTTTTGTTGTTTTTCAAGATTTATAATAATCTAAAAAAGCTCTGACATTTTAGAAGCCTTCAATAATTTATCTATGTTAGTATAACGAGGCGCTTGCATAGCTCCCTGTGCTAAATCAAATTTAATATCCTTTTTAAGCTTCTTAGGTTTATCTACGAAAATTAATTTATATTTTCCCTCCTCTCCATAAGGTTCAATACTTTTAACTTCAGCGTAATAAGTAATTGCAGAGATAGGAGATGACTGATAACTAGCTATATATTTTATATTATCTAACATACCACCTGAAATTCTAATGGCATACCAAGAACTTTCTCCAAGAAAAACACGCTTAAAGCCTTCTTCTTGAGCAGGGACAACT
>CAZQRI010000091.1:0-3411 GCA_964595805.1 uncultured Gammaproteobacteria bacterium | reverse complement strand
CTATTTACAAATATATTGGGCCAACACAAGACGTACCAGCTCCAGACGTGTATACTACACCACAGATCATGGCCTGGATGCTCGATGAATACGAAAAACTTGTGGGTGAACATGCGCCTGGTATGATTACAGGGAAACCTCTGTCAGTCGGTGGTTCTGAGGGGCGTGGATTTTCTACTGCCCAAGGTGCTGTGTATGTGACGGGGGAAGCGGTGAAAAAAATGGGATGGACTCCTTCGGATGTTACGGTGGCAATTCAAGGATTTGGAAATGCAGGAAGCCATATGGCAAAAATTTTGTATGATATGGGATACAAAATTGTTGCGGCAAGTGATTCAAAAGGTGGAGTTCAAAATATTTTTGGTTTGGATGTTGTTGCTCTTGAAGCGCACAAAGAAAAAACAGGTTCGGTTGTGGGTTTTGCTGGTACCGAAGCAATTAGCAACGAAGCACTTCTTGAATTACCGGTGCATGTGCTTGTTCCTGCTGCACTTGAAAATGTGATTACTGCCGAAAATGCACCTCGAGTCAAAGCCAAAATGATTGTCGAGCTTGCCAATGGTCCTGTGACACCAGATGCCGATGAAATTTTGCACAAAAATGCTGTGTTGTTTGTACCAGATATTTTGGCCAATGCTGGTGGAGTAACCGTGAGTTATTTTGAACAGTTACAAAATGCAAGTAATTATTATTGTACCTAAGAAGAAGTTTTCTTTAAACTGGAAAAAATAATGGTGAGAGCTTTTAACCAAGTATGGGAGACAAAAGAAAAATATAAAATAGATATGCGTACTGCGGCCTTTGTTCGCGCAGTCGAACGAGTAGCCGATGCTATGAAAGCTCGTGGCATGTAAAATTTTAAAAATAAAAAAACCACTGCATTCTATCAGTGGTTTTTTTATCGAAAAACATTGAAATATTGTTTTCAAAATTTTATCGAGGCTTGGGAAATCGGTTTAAGAAATCCCTGCCCCCCTTCAGCGCGTTTGCGCTGCTCGTCCTCGTCATGTGTGCGTCCGTCGGTAGATGCGGAGTAGGTAGGCTGCCAGCTGCCGCTCTTTCCGGTGGTTGGGGTTGTCGTTGTAAAAGCGTCGGAGATCGATGTCGATCTCCTCGATCATTCGGAGCAAACTTTTACGCCGGCGCATCATTCCATCCTTTCGCGTCCATGACTGTGGACCAGAAAAGTTATCATATCCCAGGTATTTTGTCAATACCCTGGATTATTCGTCTTTGGGGAAGATTTTGTTGCCATCCTCGTCGTAGAGGTGAATAGCGAGCACTGGGCAAGCCTGGGCCGAGAGCAGCACGGTATCTTCGTCGTGGCTATCTGGGTCTACCACATAGGCGAGGTTTTGATCATCCATTTGAAATACCCCTGGAGCTACCACGACACAAGATTGTGCACCAATGCAGGCTGCGCGATCTACCACAATGCGGCGAATTTTGCCTTCTTTTCTGATACCCTGTGAGTTATCTTCTGCCAAATCTGCTGGCATTTTTACTTCTTCTGACATAGATTGAAAATTAATGTTTGTATTCAAGAGTATAACGGAAAATTACGCACTTTGTCAAAGTTCACCTTTTTTTCTTGGCATGCTATAATAATGGCGTTTTTATTCTTATTGGAAAATTTCTATGCCCAAAAAGTCCAAGCTTAGAAAATATGTTTTTGTCGTAGGAGGAGTGATGAGTGGTGTTGGAAAAGGTGTGACATCGGCTTCTATCGGTGCAATTTTGCAGACAAAAGGATTTCGGGTAACGTCGCTCAAAGCTGATCCCTATGTCAACGTCGATGCCGGTACCATGAATCCAATTGAGCATGGAGAAGTATTTGTGACCGATGATGGAGATGAAACAGATCAGGACATGGGCAACTACGAACGTTTTTTGGATATTGACCTCAGTAGTGACAACTACATGACAACAGGACGAGTGTATCAGACAGTTATCAACAACGAACGAGAAATGAAATATGGTGGAAAATGTGTACAAGTAGTACCACATATTCCACAGGAAATTATTCGTCGTATCAAAAAAGCAACCGAAGCACACAATGCGGACGTGACTGTGATTGAAATTGGTGGAACGGTTGGAGAATATGAAAATATTTTGTTCCTCGAGGCTGCTCGCATGATGAAGCTGGAAGCGCCGGGTTCGGTGGCTTTTGTGCTGGTGAGTTATTTGCCAATTCCAGCACATATTGGAGAGATGAAAACCAAACCAACACAGCATGCTGCTCGTGCGCTCAATAGTGCTGGTATCAATCCAGATTTTATTATTGCACGCAGTTCCATGCCACTTGATAAACCACGTCGTGAAAAACTTGGTATTTTCTGTGGCGTTCCAAAAGAAAATTGTCTTTCGGCTCCAGATGCACGATCTATTTATGCGGTGCCAACTATTTTGGAGGCAGATGATTTTGGAAATAAAATTTTAAAAGTTTTGGGAATAAAAAAACGTCCTTCTCATATGGAAGCCTGGGAAGATTTTATGTACAAAATAGATCATCCTAAAAAAGAAGTGAAGATTGCCGTGGTCGGAAAATATTTTGGAACCGGGGATTATACACTTGCTGATTCTTATATCTCTGTAATCGAAGCGATCAAGCATGCATCGTGGTTTCAATTTGCCAAACCAGTGTTGACCTGGATCAACTCTGAAGACTATGAAACAGATAAAAGTAAATTGAAGGAGCTCAAATCTTTTGACGGTATTTTGGTTCCTGGTGGATTTGGACGTCGTGGTATTGAAGGGGTTATTTTGGCAATTCAATTTGCTCGTGAAAATAAAATTCCATATCTTGGACTTTGTTATGGTATGCAACTTGCCTGTGTTGAATTTGCTCGCCATGTGCTTGGTCACAAAAAAGCACATACTACAGAAATCGATCCAGAAACTCCAGATCCAATTATTTTTGCCAACCCAATGCAAGCAAAAAATATTCAAGAAGGAAAATATGGTGCGACTATGCGTCTTGGAAGTTATGATTGTTTGCTCAAAAAGGGGACCAAGGTATACAAAGCCTATGGCGGAGAGTTGGTTGCCGAACGTCATCGTCATCGTTATGAATTTAATAATGCCTATCTCGAAGAAATGGATACTGCAGGACTTCGTGCGGTAGGAATTAACCCAGAGACAGAACTTCTAGAAATGATTGAACTTGAAAATCATCCATTTTTTGTGGGAACGCAGGCACATCCAGAATTCAAGTCTCGTCCACAAAAACCACATCCACTCTTTCGTGAGTTTGTGAAGGCTGCCGTAAAAGGGAAATAAGATATGTGAATAAAAAAAATACTCTTCGAAAGAAGAGTATTTTTAAACTATTGACAGTTGTTTTGTTTTCTTGTATAATTTTAACATCAAATTGAGGCGCGCCTAGCTCAGTTGGTTAGAGCATCTCGTTTA
>CAZQRI010000090.1:0-3420 GCA_964595805.1 uncultured Gammaproteobacteria bacterium | reverse complement strand
TGGGTCAATAAATCCCGTTCCTTGTGCTTCTGCTTCATCAATAATTTGGAGTATTTGTTTTACAATGTCTCTCTGTGGTTCTGGGATTGGGGATTTATCATCGGCAAGAGCAACAAATCGGTCGGTATTGACAAGAGGAAGACGAAACTCAGAAAAAGAGCTCGTATCTCCTTGGTATTCATCGTAGTCTCTTTGGATCTTTTTTTGGAGTTGTGGAAAATCTTCAAAGAGGAACATTATTGGATTATCGTCAAGAGTAAGACGCTCCAATCGATTTTTCATTCTATTGAAAGGGTTATAGACAAAAACTGGTGAATCTCCAAGATAAGCACAATAGACTCTTTCACCCCGTTCAACGACTATACTTGCCGTAGAGGCTCCCTTTGGCGCATTGCCAGATTCAATTCCATTTATAAGGTCATCGGTAATATTTTTTAATCCTGCCATGATTTTTTCGGGATCTGTTTCTGTTTCTGGAATGTAGTTTAAAATATTGTTTTTAACAAATTCTGCACAGAAAACAGAGAAAATATCACTTCCTTGTACGGTTGTAACACCATCAAATACAGCATAGGTTTTGCTTGCATGGTCAAGAAGTACGGCGTCATCACCACTTGTTTCAATGTCTAATTGGTTTTCTAATCTTGGAATATGTTTATTTGGATCGTCATATTCATTGCTTGCAATAAGAAGCCGAATTTGTTCTTTGCTATAAACAGAAGAAGCTTGTTGGTGTTTTGTTCGTAATACTTCTGGACTTGGTTCAATGTGTGGTTCAAATTCTGTTGGGTCAGTGAGTTCTTCGTCTTCTGCTGTATCTGCTTCTGCTGTAGGTACAGGTGTTTCGATTGCTTTGAGTGGAGCTGTTTCTTGTTTTTTGGATTGGTGAAATATTTTTTTAATAAGACCTTCAAGCTCTTTGAGTATTGTTTCTTCAGTCGTGATTATTTTGTTGGTAATTTTGAGTGCTTCTTCATTATAAAGAAAGTATTCAATAGAGTAGTCATTATTTACCATTATAAAAATATCTTTTCCGGAGTCTTTGAGGTGTAATCGCAATATAGGAATATCCTGTGTTTCTGCGGCAATGGTTACTTCCCATTCTTCTGGAATTTGAAGAGAAAGTTCGGCTCCTTTTGCATCTTTAAAAATAAGTGTATTTTCTTTCACTTTGATTTCGTATTTTTGGAGAGGTTCTATATCATTTATTATTTGGTTCAGTTCTTCAAGAGGATTTGTTCTTTTTGTGAGAGTATGAAAAGTTTTGAGATTTGCTCCTGATTCATGAATTCGTTCTACTTCGAGCCAGATATTTTTTCGTGCTCCTCTGTGTGTTTTTACGGTAGATGCTTGTTTATAGAAGGTAAATATAAATTTATCCTTTTTTGAGGGGTCTTTTAATTCAAATATGGTAGCATTTTCATCAGAAGATATAATCGTTCCTTCGTAGCCTTTTGGAAAGTTTATTTCTGAATGGCGCATTCCTGATTTTGTGTCTTGCGCAAATAGTACACTACGTTTTGTTGGACTGATTTCTATCGTATAATCAAGTCGTTCTTCTTTTTGTGGATGTGTATCTTTTGTTCCAAAATCGGGGATCTTCCAGATACCAGCACCTTCTTGCTGTGAATCTTTAAAAGCACCCTGGGGACCAGTATGAAGAGGTTCTGTTATTGGGCGTTGTGATTTGTGGGTTGAATCCGAAAAATCGAAGTCTTTCAGAATATCGCCTATTCGTTTTGGTGTAGTAGCATCGTGATCATCTCCAATTGTATGATGTATACTGTGGTCTGGGTTATCTCGGAGAAGATCGTTTAAATTATAAAGTCCGGACTCTGTTAATCTATTTTCAGCAAGCTTTTCCAAAAGTGTTCGGAATTCTTTTTCTCTAAATCCTGGTATTTTATGATCAGGATCGCCCCAATGGGCAAGTTCATTCCGAAGTTTTACTTGTTCTGTTTTTAAAAATCTATTTTTTGCGATTTCTTTGGTATCTGTTACGATCATTAAATCTTGATTCATTATCTCGAAGAGATATTGAAATCCTTTTTCTAATATAGTTTTTAAGATATAATTTTTATCATTTTGACGATTGAGGATTTCTGTAAATTTTGTTTTTTCTTCTTCGTTAAGTTCGAAATATCGAGTTTCATTGAGAGCTGACTTGATATCATGAACAAAATTTTCTTGTTTTTGAATAAATAGGGTTTACTTTCCTTAAAAAAGGACGACAATGTTAGGAAGCAGGGAACGATTTACCAAACAATTCCTCAAAAGAAGGGAAAATAAAGATTTCACATAATTAATTGCTGTTTTTCCTTATATGAAAAATGCGGCTCAGGTTAAATCCAAAACGAATATCCCCGCTAAAAAATTTGCCATAGGTTTCATACAAAAATGCCCTTTCGTTCATGCCGGTTGCATTGGAAAAATGTAGTTGAAAAATATGGCCGCCGGTTTCAATATCAACACCAATACCCAGTGGATGGTAGCTGATAGAACTGAGGCCTTTTAACACATGAAGGTAATCGAAAGTTAATGCCAGTTTTTTGCTCACCCTGTATTTTAAACCAATACCGGGTGCTATAATATTCCTTGCATCTGCATGAAGGGGTGCATTGCTGTGTACAAATACGGGATTAAATTGCCCGGATAGTTTATCACTAAATTTTTTGCAGGCAATTAGCTGAACATAATTAGAAATTCGATCGGCTGCAGATGGTTTGGGTGTAGCAATACTTTTTTCCGTCCACTCCGTACTTCCGGCAACCAATACCAGCGATAAGGGCATGGCATGATTGCCGGAAGATTGCTGCATCAACCTGTACTTTATAAATCCATCCAGTTCTTTTCGATAGGTGCTTCGGCCAATTCCTAATGTAAGGTTTTGGGTTAACCCATAATCAAATCCCATGCGCATAGATGCCTCATCCAGGCCAAAAAAGTTATCAAACCCTTTATTCACATATCCAAAACGGTGCAGTATTCTTACATCCAACTCGCCCTTGTGCAGCATATCAACAGAATGTGACATGATAACCCGTGTGGATTTAAAAGTAGTGCTAACCTTTTGGGTATTTGAACCCGGCTGATCAATAGTTTGGGCAAAACAAGGAGCAATGAAAATACCTGTCCATAAAAGCAAAATAATTTTTTTCATAACAGGCATCAATCCGTTAATCTCCCCCCTGCGGCTACCCAATCACTAATGATGGCTTTTTCTGTTGCAGATAAGGTAGGGCCGCCCTGGGGCATATCTCCAATTACCACAGCCCGGTTTACGATGAGCGCTTTATTGGCCACCACATTGCAATTTACGGTCCAGTCTTTACCTGCCGCAGGCGATGGGCCGCTATGGCAGCTTATACATCTTGAATTAAGGAGGGTTCTTACGGCAGAAAATTTTGTGCCGGGGTTACC
>CAZQRI010000089.1:0-3517 GCA_964595805.1 uncultured Gammaproteobacteria bacterium | reverse complement strand
GAGATATTGATTTTACTATCGTTCTTGATGCTGCTGTTTCAGGAGATGCAAATTATAATGGACTTAATCCTGATGATGTAAGTGTAACAAATATTGATGATGATGGAGTTGGAGTAAATATTCAAGAAAGTGCTGGTTCAAGTGATGTGTCTGAAGCTGGATCAACGGATAGTTATACATTGGTACTTGGTTCTATGCCAACAGCTGATGTTGTTATCACTCTTGCTTCGGATGCCCAAACAACTCTTTCTACCAGTAGTATTACCTTTACACCAGATAATTGGAATATTTCTCAAGAAGTAACGATAAGTGCGGTAGATGATGCTGTGGACGAAGGGGCGCACACAAGTACTCTTACTGCGAGTGCTGCTTCGGGAGATATTTCTTATAACGGTATTGCGATTGTGGATATTACTGTGCATATTAGCGACAATGATGGAGTGATTGATCCTGTAAAAGTAGGAGGTGGGGGAGGAGCTATTACTATCCCGAGTATTCCGATTATTCCGCGCGTAGAAAATCTAGAGCAAAGTGAAAAGAGTATTATCTTTGCTTCAAAAGATACAGAAATTCTTAATTTTTCTTCTTCATCACACCGAGTTATTCGGGTATCAGCAACGGTTGAGGATGCTGTACTTGTTATTGAATCAGATCCAATTGTTGTTCGACTGAAAAAAGATATCCCACAAATTTTGGATACAGATAAAAATGGTATTCCTGATCTTCGTGTTGTCTATGATGGTCTTGTTGGAAAAAATCCAAAATTTACTTTTACAGAATTACAAGAATTGCTTGCCGTATTTATCAACAATGGAGCGAAACAAACATTTTCTCATAGGGTGCATTTGCAATTCAATGTGGTGAATGCTGCCTTTGTAGCTCTTTCAAATAATCCTGACTTTCGTGATGCTACTTTTCAGACTTTTACAACGAATTCTGTGTGGGCACTTCCATTTGGTGATGGTGAAAAAACAGTCTATGTTCGCTTTCGTTCTAAATCGGGTGGTGTTTTTGATAGCAGTGCAAGTATTCGCTTGGTACACAGTATGACTGCCTGCTCACTCAATTTGGGACGTCCGTATAAATCTCCAGATTCGAGTGCTGTGTATTACATTACTCCGCCGTATAATAAAGATGGTCAGCCAATAGAGGGACCTTGTACCAAACGTCCATTTAAGTCACCAGCATCGTTCTTTAGTTATTTTGGATCATGGGGTGATGTACAGATTGTTTCAAAATCAGAACTTGCAAATATTGCAGATGATGCACTTGGTTTTATGCCACGTGGTCCACGGTATGCACCACAAAATGGAACCCTCATGAAAGTTGTATCGGATCCAAAAGTCTATTTGCTGATAGATGGAAAAAAACATATCATAAATAATGAGGAAGTTTTTAACAGTCTTGGATTCCATTGGGACGAAGTTGAAGATGTTGCGGCAGAACTTTTGGATACTTTTTCAGTGGGAGATACCATTGTAAAAAATCAGGCACCACTTTTGAGTGTCATTCAATATCCTGATTCTCCTCGGCTTTATTTTCTTGAAAAAAGTCCAAGTGATGATTCTGTTATCGTGAAGCGTTATATTACAAGTGAATCTGCTTGGAAAAGTCTGAAGTATCGTATAGATCGTGTCATTCGTCTTTCTGCGTCAAGTGTCTATCAAGATGGAAATCCAATTGGACAAGAAGCTCCTGTGAGTGTTGAGAGTCAAAGTCCTTCTCAAAATTTTGTATTTACTCATTCACTTGCTTTGAATGATACGGGTGAAGAAGTTGAAGCCTTGCAAAAAATATTAGCTGCAAATGGTTATTTCAATCACGAAGTGACAGGGCTGTATGGTCCTGTTACGGTCGAAGCGGTCAAAGCTTTTCAAGTAGCCCATGGTCTTGAAGCTCTTGGAATTGTTGGTCCAGGAACCCGTTCGCTTCTCAATTCTCTCTAAATCTCTCTCAAAAAAATGTCTGAGAAAAAGCTCCAAAATGGGGCTTTTTCTTGTAAAATATGGATTTCTTTGCTAGTATGAGTCTATTATGAAATTCAATATCATTACTATTTTCCCAGATATTATTCACAGTTACTTCAAAGAAACGATTCTTTCGCGTGCTCTCAAAAATAAAATTATTGATTTGAAGGTGCTGTATTTGCGTGATTTTGCCGAAGATAAGCATCAAAAAGTGGATGATACTCCTTATGGTGGGGGAGCTGGAATGCTTCTAAAACCAGAACCACTGTACAAAGCTTTGAATAGTCTTGACGCTATTCCTTTTCGCAAAACCCCAGCATTCGGGAAGTTGAAAAAAATTTTTAATGGAGATATCAAAAAGAAAAAACGAACAATTTTGCTCTCACCTCGTGGTCGTCAATTTGATCAGCGTATTGCCGAAGAGTGGAGCAAATATAGCGAATTAACCTTTATTTGTGGACGCTACGAAGGGGTGGATCAACGTGTGGTTGATCATATGATTGACGAAGAAATTTCTATTGGCCCCTATGTCCTTGCAGGTGGAGAACTTGGCGCTCTCGTGATTGCCGAGGCCGTATCCCGTCTTATTCCTGGGGTGCTTGGAAATTTTGATTCTCTCAAAGAAGAAACCAATAATATCAACATGGAAGGGGGAGAATATCCACAGTATACAAAACCTGCTGATTTTAAAGGTTGGAAAGTCCCACCTGTATTGATGTCGGGTGATCATAAAAATATTGCAGAGTGGCGCAAAAAAAATGGAAAATAACTTATCCACAGTTTTTGAAAAATAACAGCACTTGACAGGGGATAATTCTTCATATACAATACGGCCACAAAACAAGAAGAGCTACAACTCAAATAACTCCCTTCCTCAAGGCTCTGCCTCTGCAGAAAACTAGGATAGAAAAAAGAGCAACTGAACATTTATTGGTTTCTCTTTTTTCTTTCTTGGCTCGTTCGAGAAAGCGTTCTCTACAATTGAATACAACCAAAATGCAACAAAAAAGGTAAGGAAACAAAAATGTAAAAAATTCACAATAAAAATGTGACAAGAACCCGTGTTCGAAAGAACACAAAACAAGAGTCTATAGATTTATCAAGATCTCAAGCCCTATTTATTTAGGGATTTACATCTGTAAATAGTTTACTATTTACTTTTCATTGAGAGTTTGATTCTGGCTCAGGATGAACGCTGGCGGCGTGTTTAAGGCATGCAAGTCGAGCGACGTGTCCCTTAACACTTTTCTTCTGAAAAATTCGGAAGCAGGGTGTTAAGGGATTACGAGCGGCAGACGGGTGAGTAACACATTGGTAACCTACCTCAAAGACGGGCATAACCCACCGAAAGGTGAGCTAATTCCCGATAGTCATGAAGGGTCGCAAGACTTTTCATGTAAATGATTTTTCGCTCGGAGAGGGGCCTATGTCCTATCAGCTAGTTGGCAGTGTAAAAGACTACCAAGGCTACGACGGGTACCGGGTGTGAGAGCATGACCCGGCTCACTGGGACTGAGACACTGCCCAGACACCTACGGGTGGCTGCAGTC
>CAZQRI010000088.1:0-3618 GCA_964595805.1 uncultured Gammaproteobacteria bacterium | reverse complement strand
TATAGTGATTCACAATCTGTCCAAGCAAAGTAATTTCAAGGCATCCATGGGCTGAGAGTTCCCGCACTTCATCCAAAATTTGCTTCAGTGATCGATTCACCTCGAGCCCACGAGCAAATGGCACCACGCAGTAAGTACAAAAATGATTACATCCAGTCTGAATCGTCACAAATGCCTGGGTTGTTTTTTTCACTGTCGGTCGAAGCGTCAGATAATGTTCTTCAAGATCTTCCATCGGTGCAAGGGCAGGATTCAATTCCCCCAACCACTTTGGCAGATGCACCATATCTTTGGTCGGAAAAAAGAGATCCACCGAAGGCATTTTCTTTTTCATGGCACCATCTTTGTCACGCCCAGGCATACAACCGGTCACCGCCACAATCAAATTGGGATTTCGTTCTTTGAGGACCTCAAAATTATGCACCATACTATAGATACGATCCTCCGCTGCCTGCCGCACCGAACAACTATTGAGCAAAATTACATCCGCCTCCCCTTCTACATCAGTTGAGACCATCTGCAAACGCGAAAAAATCGACTCAATGCGCTCGGAGTCGTTTTTGTTCATCTGGCAACCAAAAGTGATGATATGGTATTTGTATTGTTGCGTATCTTTCATAGGAATTCCCAGTATACCGAGGAAAAATAGAAAAATCAAATTGACAAAACACCCCTTTACTCTTATACTAAACCTATATTTTTATCTTCAAATATATGGGTAGAGAAAATGCGGCAATGAATGCAGAATTCGCACAAAACTTTGAGGCAAAAAAATCTGGACCACCACCAATTCCTCAAACACCAGACCACTTTGCAGATCGACGCTACGAAGCAGACTCTTTAAGAGCTGAAAAGGCGACAAATGACTTATTGGCGAAGTTAGAAGCCAAACGACAACGTACTGATCCAAAACTAGATGCTCTTGTTGATTTAGTTTCAGCAGAAATTGACGAAAAACGAAAAGCAAAACAAGATAAAGAAATGGCAGCACAAAGCGCAGAAGCAACCGCTGAACTTTTAAGACAAGTACAAGCTAACCGAGAACGTATAGTACCCCTCGCCCCAGGGACTGAAGAGGCGGTGAATTTTGTCGATAAACAAATTGCCGAAGCACAAGCCCTTGATGATAAACGAGTTGGAAGAAACGAAGCTTCTATTATAGTTGACCAAGCTGCTATTGATGCATCTCTCGAAGCCGAAGCACGTGATATACAAAAACAAGCTGAAATTGCAAAAGCCCGAGAACTCTTCCAAACAATGGAAGCACGTAAAGCAGAACTCCAAAAAAGAGAGGCTATTGCAAAACTTGAACGAGAAGAACAAGAACAAATTGCAGAAGCACGAAAAATTATTGAAGCCCAAAAAGACGAACTCTCCAGTCTTTCATTTGACGAACTCCTCAAAATGGCCGAACCAGAACCAAAAGCAAAACTACGTGGAACTCCAGTAAGTGAACTCGGCCGTTCTCGAGAAATGCCGATCAAACCTCGAACTGTCGAATTACGTTCACCAAGCGTCGGAAAAGAAATTCCAAGAACACTTCTTCCCGAAGAACGAGCAGAATCTGCAGAAAATGCAATGAGAGGAATGGAAGACCGAATAAAAAGTGAAGTTTCTCGTTTACAAGCAGATCTTGATTTACCAAACAACCAACAGTATACCGAACAATTACGAGCTCTTCTCACAGATCTCGATACTTTCAAAGCAAACAACGAGATGCAAAATGCCATCCAACTTGGAGAAAAGATTATTTTGACAATCCAAAAAATGGCCGAAGAAAATAAAAAACGAACAGAGGCAGCACGCATAGCAGAAAGACAAGCCCGTGAAAAAAGTATTACTCTGAGTAATCCAAAAGCAAAACCGACAGGGATCATCTCCAAAATTGGAAAATTCTTTGGCTTTGGAAAATAAAACATACCTACTATGGGTGAAGCAGCTCGACAATATACAGGAGAAGATTGGAAAATACCACAAGAACCCCATTTGGAGCTTGTTTATAGTGCCCCAGAAATACCCGCAGAAACGAGCGAAGACCAAGAACTGCACTATAATCAAAAAGCAAGTATCATCCAAGAAAAACTTGCCACTTTATCAAGCGAAGAAAGAATGCGCTTTACCCCAGCAATCATCAAACTTGCAGAATACCGAACACAGGATCTACCAAAAGCCCTCAGCTACGCAGATTCTGTTATCCGTGTATTTAACGAAATAAAATCACAAGAAATTCCAAATTCTCAAACAGAATCTTTTAGTCAGGACAGCACTCCACTCCCCGAAAGACAAGAACAAGAAGCAAATATACAAGCAGATTTGCAAGAACGTATAAAAACTATTCAAGAAAAATTTGCGCTTCTCTCCCCCGAAGAGCGCAAAAGCCTCGCGCCTACCATAAACCAACTCACACTCTACAAAAATGACCCCCAACGAGGCCTTGATTTTGCAGATACTATTCTGGCGCTCAATATTCTAGAACCAGGACAGACAGCACTTGTAAGAATTCCTTCTGAAATTCCAGGCAAAACTTTGGATAACTACAGTGCCGAAGAAATAAACAAATTAGTTGAATATACAGAAAAAACCAAAACTATCCAAAACAAACTCAACAAACTTTCTCAAACAGGGCGTACAAAATTTATCCCAGCACTCCAGCGACTTGCAAAATACCATGAAAGTGATATCCAAGCCGCTTCAGAATACGCAGATGTTATTCTCGAGATGTTCAAAGATATACGCGTAGCAAAAGGCGGACAAAATGCTATTTCACCACGAGAAACAATCCAAGATGAAGCCCAAATGCTCTCCGATGAACCAAGTTTTGACGAACTGCTCAAAACAGAAGGCTTTGATAAGGCCGGAGAACTCAAACCACAATACGAAAGAGACCCAAGAACAGAAGCTGTCATGAAAAAACTACGCGAAGAGAGTTCGGGTCCTAGTCCAGAATTTCTAAAACAAAGAAGAGAGCAAAAGGCACAAGAAAATAAAGAGTGGGAATACAAAATAAAAGAAGCAAAACAAAGAGTAGAAGAAGCAGAATGGCAAGAAAAAATACAAGCAGCTCAAGTCCGCACACCACTCCCAGATTTACGCCCAACAGAAGAAACCCAAATTCCCAAAAAACTGGTTTTTTCTCAAAACTCAAATCTTTTTTTGGAGGAAAATAAAAAAATCTATTTCAAAAAACACTGTTCTTTTCAAAGACAGTGTTTTGTTTTGTATACAAATTTAAAATATGCTATAATAACAAAAACTTTTATCTTTTTAATATGGGAGATCCTAAACTAACCCGCCCAACTCAAGATTTATTACACTCACCAGATTTTGCAGATTTCCAAAAAAAAATGCAATTTACTTTGAAATTGGGAGCTCTCTTAAAAAGTCTACGAGAACTTGGTTTAGATATTCCAGGAATTGACCAAAGTACTTCACTCGATAAATACATGTTAACGATTTCAGACAAACCAGTTCAAGAAATCGCCGAAATTTACGAAAACATCAAAATATATGGAGAATTCCAAAAATCTATACTCAAATTTTTCAAAGATACCGATCCAAATTTACGCACAGAAATTCTAAAAAAAGTAAAAACAGATCTTTCTCTTATAAAAGAATTCT
>CAZQRI010000087.1:0-3671 GCA_964595805.1 uncultured Gammaproteobacteria bacterium | reverse complement strand
CTTCCCCATAGGAAAAAGATACGTCTTCAAAAGAAATCATTTCTTCGTGTATGTGTGCATCTAGTGACATAGCATAGCTTTTTTGAGAGCAGCCAAGTTTTCTCTCATCATTGTATCATAGTTTTTGCCTGCTGTTTGAGCATCATTCGTAAGGCCTTCAATTGGATCCAACACCGCTGTCTCAATAGATGCTTCACTGGCCAACACTTCGGCAAGCTTTGGACTCACAAGACTTTCAAAAAAGACAACCTGAATATGTTTTTGTCGCAAGAGCTGCGTCAACTGCGAAAGTCTTGCAGAACTTGGTTCGTCTTCTGGAGAAAAACCAGCAATAGATTCAACCACAAAATCATAACGACGAGCCAAATAGTTGAAGGCATTATGCGAAGAAACAATTTCCTTCAAAGAACAATTGGCAAGTCCTACTTTATAATCCTGATCGAGTTCCAAAAGTTTTGTGATTGCTTTACTTGCATTGGTGGTATAAAGAACCTGATGTTCAGGATCAAGGGCAATCAAAAGCTGTAAAACATTTTCAACCTGTCGTTTTGCCAAAATCGGATCGAGCCAAATATGACCATCTTCCCTATACTTGGCATCCACATTCACATGATCCATCATTTTCAAAACCTGAATTCTTTTGGATAAAAGACCAGAGGCAACACGATCTGCCCATACATCAATACCCGCACCATTATAAATAAAAGCATTGGAAGATTCGAGCTGAACAATATCACTTGGACTTGGTTCGTATTCGTGAGGCTCTACTCCAGCAGGAGTAATCGTCTGTACATTTACTGTATCACCAGCCACTTCTTGAACAAAATAGGCAAGCGGATAGATACTCACACTGATGTTTATTTTCCCATTTTTTTCAAGAAGTTCTGCTTCCTGATTTTGGAGAGATTGTTTTTTGAGGACAATCAGAACCAAGGCTACAAGAGCCAAAACAATAATAAAAAATCCCATTATTTTTTTTAACATAGACTCCCTGATATATTACATTTTTCACAAGTCCCAAAAAATTCAAGACTATGTGATATATGAGTAAATTTATTTTTTTTCTTAAGTTTTTTTTCAATCAGCAAAAATAAATCTTCGATTTCTTTCATTTCAACTTCTTCTATCATACCACAATTTCGACAGACCAAATGGTGATGGTGTCCCAAATTAAGTTCGTACTTGGTATGTTTTTCATCCAAAAAAACAGCTACCACAATATTTTTTTCAATCAAAAATTCCATTTCGCGATATACCGTAGTCTTGTTGACCAGCAATCCGGTTTTTTTGAGATACAACAAAATTTCCACAACAGACAGTGGCTTGTGATGCTCTGAAAAAATATTGAGTACCGCAAGACGAGTTTTGGTAAGACGAGCATTTTTTTGTTTGAGCAGTTGAAGAATTTCTTTCATAAAGCAACTGAGTTGCATGTATATACAGATAGTATATGCAACTTAGTTGCGTTTGTCAAGAGCCCTGTGGATAAAAAAATAAAAAATGATCGTTATTTGGGATGAAGTCCGAGGCAGCAGCGAGCACTGTAGTGAAACGTAGCAAGCGGCTACGTTGAACGAAGCGCGGAGCGATAACGAAGGAATACGCCCAAATTACGATCATTCATACCTTAATGATTCGATTGGGTTTTTTCTGGCAGCCTGTCTCGCAGGATACAGCCCAAAAACAAGCCCAATAGCACTGGAAACAGAAAGTCCCAAGACCACCGCAGAAAGAGGAAATATATAAACCCAGGCCAATTTCAAGACAGAACCCAAAACAAAAGCAACCAGTAAAGATAAAATAGCACCCAGCAAAATACCCAACAATCCACCAACACCCGTCAAAAATACGGCCTCAAGCAAAAATTGGCGCAGAATATCTTTTTCGGTAGCACCAATAGCTTTACGAAGTCCAATCTCACGGGTACGCTCGGTCACTGACACTAGCATGATATTCATAATTCCAATACCACCAACAACCAGAGAAATAGCTGCTACCGAAGTCAAAAGTGCTGTCAAAATAGAAGTAATAAGCCCCACACGTTCCATAGCATCTGCCTGCGTGACCACATGAAAGTCATCATTTTTTGGATCAGTGATTGTATGAAGTTCTCGCAGTGTCGCAGCAATATCTCGTGAAGCTCGATCTAC
The DNA here is from genome assembly GCA_964595805.1 of uncultured Gammaproteobacteria bacterium. Lineage (GTDB taxonomy): Bacteria > Patescibacteriota > Patescibacteriia > Magasanikbacterales > UBA922 > CAYTKU01. Next base: position 1,521 of record CAZQRI010000087.1, on the reverse strand, counting down.
TCCAGCTTCGGTTTTGGTCTGCACCATAATACTATTGTAATGGTCAAGTCCAAAAATATATTCCTGCGCTGTGGTATAGGGAATAATAATTAAATCATCAATATTAAAAGCCGCAGCATTGCCCTTTGGTGCCAACACACCAATAACTCGAAAGGTTTTATTTTTTATTTTTATTTTTTCACCAAGAGCCGAAGATTCATTGAATAATTTTTCTGCAGCTTTGGAACCGAGTACTGCCACCGCACCACGGGCACGAACATCTTCACTTGTTATCATATTCCCCTCTTTTGCACTCATATCAAAAATAACCGCAAGACCTGCGTCAGTTCCAATAACATTTCCTCGAATAGTTTCTTGATTGGAACTCACCGTAGCACCACCATTGACATTGGGAGTGACAACATTTACTCCCTGTACATTTCCAGGATTGGAAAGAGCCTCCACCTCACGATCTTTGAGTGAATCGGTAAAAAGTTCGGCATAGTCCGAAGGACCATTGGGTTGTTTTCCTGGTTCTATAATAATCGTTCGACTTCCAAGTCCACGAACCTGATTCAAAATAAGCTCCTCGCCGCCCTTTCCTACAGACATGACAAGCATGATTGAAGTAATACCAATAACAATTCCCAAAATAGTCAAAAGAGAGCGCGATGTATTGGCACGAATTCCAGAAAACGCTGTTTTGATCGTATAGCTGAGTTTCATAATCAAGTGGCCTGAAAGGACATATATTTATTTTTCGTATCCAACATCGGCAAAGCGACGTTCAAGGACTTTTTCATCACTTTCAATACGACCATCCTTGATACGAATAATACGCTCGGCATGTTCTGCTGTGGTTTTTTCATGCGTAATAAGAACAATGGTGTGTCCCATTTTCATGTGAAGATTCTGAAGTGTGGACATGACTTTTTGTCCAGATTTGGAATCCAAATTTCCCGTTGGTTCATCGGCAAAAATAACACTGGGATTTACCACAAGCGAACGAGCAATCGCCACACGTTGCTTTTCTCCACCAGAAAGTTGTGGTGGAAAATAATTGAGACGATGCGTCATGGCAACTGATTCAATGGCACTCTCGGCACGACTCTTCCATTCTGATTCTGGAATATCTGAATACAAAAGTGGCAACAAAACATTTTCAAGTACACTCATGCGAGGCAAGAGTTGAAAGGATTGAAAAATAAATCCCATCTTGTGATTGCGTTCATGTGCCTGCTGATCACTACTATATTCGTGTGCAGGACGATCTTCAAAAAAATAGGTTCCACTTGTATACGCATCAAGAAAACCAAGAATATTGAGCAGTGTCGATTTTCCAGAGCCAGATGGCCCCATGATAGAAACAAATTCACCTTTTTGAATTTCAAAATTGACATCTTCAAGAACTGGTGTTTCGGTTTCACCGTTGACATACACTTTTGAAAGATGATCAATTTTAATGAGTGCCATATACTAGGCTGTTATTTCGGAGAGAATCAAGGTTTCACCAACATTCAAACCTTTGAGAATTTCCAAGTT